>CAVJEZ010000042.1:0-4992 GCA_963648625.1 Odoribacter splanchnicus | reverse complement strand
ATTGTCGGGCGCAAAACAGATGCCCTTGATGCCCACGGTATAGCCAGGGCCTGCGTGGAATCCATTGCCGAAAACTGCACGGACTCAACGCTTGCCACCCTCTTCTGGGGCTGGGCAGGCTGGCTTCTGGCCGGATTCCCGGGCGCAGCCGCGCTGGCAACTGCCCAGAGGGCTGCCAATACGCTGGATGCCATGTGGGGACACAAGTCTGCACACTGGCTGTACTTTGGCAGGACAGCGGCCCGCCTGGACGACTGCTTCAATTACATCCCTGCCAGGCTCTCCCTTCTCTGCATCAGCCTTGCCGCCCTTATAGTGCCCGGAACCTCGGCAAAACAGGCTTTTCAGGCCGGACTGGCTTATCATGCGGCCCATGAAAGCCCCAACAGCGCATGGAGCGAGGCAGCCTTTGCAGGCGCACTTTCGCTCCGTCTTGGCGGTCCTGCCAGCTACCCAGGCATAGACGTTGATCACCCGTGGCTTGGCAGCGGCACGCCGTCTGCCACAGAAAGGCATATATACCTGGCAATACAGCTTATGTGGACCACTGTCTGGACCGGAGCAATCCTGCTGGGCCTCAGCCTGCCAGCCATGCGCCTCATCTTCCCCGCCTGATATTTTTGAGAGAAACAGGCAACTTTTTGCATTGTTTCCGGCTTGTCAGAAACAGGATGACAACGCAAACTACAAGGACAGACAGCCGGTACAGGCTCAAAGGAAACGCTTTTTCATCAGGAGCAGACACATTGGATCACGGCATTCTTTTCGATCACGCCCGCACAGCACGCATAGGCCTTCCTGAAGCCGTTTTTTGCGAAGGAAAGCCAAGGGATGCTCTCATAAGCCTTCTTGAGGCCTTTGCCGCCCCGAACGGCAGGCCGATACTCTTTACACGCCTGGCTCCGGAAATCTTTTCAGGACTGCCGGAGTCCCTGCAAAAAGGCTATGACTATCACCCGCTCTCGCGCACGGCCTTCGGAAACAGGCTGCCGGACTATGAGCACGGCAGCGTTGCCGTAGTCTCGGCAGGAACGGCAGACGGTTCTGTTACCTGGGAAGCGGCCAGGACATTAACGTATCTTGGCATCAGGCACACAGTCTTTGAAGACTGCGGCGTGGCCGGACTGTGGCGCCTGGCTGACCGCATACCCGAAATCAACGAACACGATGCCGTCATTGTCACAGCCGGGCTTGATGCAGCCCTGGCCAGCGTGTTGGGCGGCCTCACGTCAAAGCCGGTCTTTGCTGTTCCCACCTCTGTCGGCTACGGGGCAGCACGCCATGGGGAAACAGCCCTGGCCAGCATGCTGTCATCCTGCGCCCCGGGCATAGGCGTCCTTAATATCGACAACGGCTACGGGGCCGCCTGTGCAGCAGCCAGGGTCCTGCACGCCATCTACGGCCTGGCATAAGCCGCCCCGGCCTGACCGCCCGGATCTAGAAGAAAGGACAAAATTTCAAAGAGGAACGCTATGAGCGCCGACAAAACTCCCGTTCATTCCCATGCCGGCGAAGTGCATGAACCCAAAGAACACGCACATGGCGGCAGCCATGAAAATCACGATCACAGCCACGAGCATTTTCCCCGCGCAAAGGCACAAAAGCGCATTGTGACCATACGATGCCACAGCGGGCTGGCAGGCGACATCCTGCTCACAGGCTTTTCCAGGCTGCTGGAAAAGGACAACGCTGCACTCAATGCCCTTGCAGCCGGAATCATGCCGGAACTGGACAATGCCCTGCACATCGAGCCATGCCAGGTCAGTGCCATAGGCGGATTCAGGGCAAGGGTTGACCTGCCGCACCAGCATGAGCACAGGACGCTTGCCGATATCACAGGCCTGCTTGAAAAGGCAGAACTGACAGAGACAGCCAGGGCCATGGCATTGCGCACCTTTGCCCTTCTGGCCGAAGCAGAGGGCCGCGTCCATGGGAAAAAGCCTGACGAAGTGCACTTTCATGAAGTCGGCGCACTGGACAGCATCCTGGACATAACGCTGGCATGCATGCTTTTTGACGAACTGCATCCTGACCTTTTCCAGGTAAGCCCCCTGCCTGTAGCTGACGGATCCGTCGTCTGCCAGCACGGCATCCTGCCTGTCCCTGCCCCGGCAGTCCTTGAGCTTCTGGACGGCATTCCGGTTGTTCCCTTTGCCGGAAAGGGAGAAACAGTGACTCCGACGGCCATTGCCCTTCTGAAAAGCCTCGGAGCCAGCTTTGGCCCCTGGCCTGCCATGCTCGTTGAAAAGCATGCCCTGGCCTTTGGCACAAAAGTTTTTGAAAATGCGCCAAACGGCGCCATCTTTGCCCTGGGCAGCGCCCTTTAGCGGCCGCTGGCAGGCTGATTCTGAGGCAGGCTTTTTTCTGCCGCCCCTTCGCTTTGGCCCTGCTTTCCCTGAATCTTGCCAGCATCGCCTGTGTCTGGTCCGTCTACCAGGTCAATGTAATAGACATATGTGGGCGGAACAGGCCTGTCCAGATACATGATAAGTGCAAAAAAAAGGACAAGCAGGCCGTTGACAGCCAGGGCTGCTGCCAGGATGCGGCCATGGCAGAGACAGCGCAGCGAGGACAAAAATCCTGAGCCCTTTCTGTCCGGCCCTGAGGCGCAAGCTGAGGGACAATCTGATGAACAACAGGAGCTGCCTGCCAGGGGCAGGATCTTTTCATGCCCGGCAGCATCCTTGTCCATGACCTGGCTTTCTGCATCATCACGGCACTGTATATCAGGCAGGGCAGTTCCTGACAGCTTCCTTGCAGACGGGGATGCCCCATACGGAACTCTGTACGGATCTGTATATTGCTCTGCCGCTGTATCGTGCTCATATGAGCCAGGATTGTCGGAAAGAATGCCATTCCTTGATGGCGAGACATAGCTTTTGTAGCCGGGCATGCTCTGGTCTCCTTTGCCGTGTACCGCCCCTTTGCCGGGAACAGGTACGGAAAAGATGCGATGGCTGTTCTATACGGCCTTCCCTGCCTCCGGGCAAGGATCAGCCGGCATATGCCGTTTTCAAAAAAATGCCTCTTTGACGGCATTTTTTTTATATGCTATAAAGTCATGTTTCTAAGGATTTTCAGAATACGTTGCTCTGCAGCATAAATTCTGTTGCTATCCGTCAACAGTTTCTCTATACTGTTGCCTCGAAAAGTTTCAACCAACTCACTTCCTATAGGAGAATACATATGGCCAGCCTGTTCGGCAGCACCTCTGATATGGTTATCCAGCCCGTTGTTGAGAATGGCACTGAGTTACTGCTCGCCATCGACGAAAAGGGCCTTTACTTCACCACAGCCAAATACGTTGATTCCAATCTCGCCGATCCGAATCGCTACACCGGCGCCCGCGCCAATATGGCTGAACGCCTTGCCGCTCTCAATCTTGATGCCGCTGCTCTGACAGAAGCCAACAAGGACAAGATCAAGAAGGCCGGCGAAGGCGCAGACAAGAAGAAGATCAACCCTCTGAAGGCTTCCAAGCGTGCCATGCGCGGCTAGTGCCTCATATATCTGTTTTCTTAAAAAAAGCTGTATTCAGTGCCGCGAAGGCACACAAAAAAAGCGGATCCCTTGGGATTCGCTTTTTTTTGTTCTCTGCGCTTTGCGTCCTGAGGCATCCTGAAAGGGTCAGGGCACGCTGAGCTCAGAACTGGCAGTGCTGCTTACTTTCTGCCTTTGGAAGCAAAGAGTGCCTCAAGGGATCCGGCCTTTGGCCTGCCGTCAAAGAGCACGGAACAGGCAACACGGTTAAAGGGGGCAGTCCTCTTTATCTCGCGGATGCGCTCGCTTGTATCCATCTTCATGATGACGATCTGCAAAAACTGCAGAAGACCCTTTCTGTCCTGCCCTTCCAGGACGGCACCTTCCTTTTTCAATGCAGCAAGGGTCTCTTCAGGCAGAAGCGACTCATCCAGAAGGACGCCATTGCCGTCCTTAAAGACAGAAGCGTCGCCGTCCAGGCCTTCAAGAACTTTGACAGCGGCCTCTACGGCACATTTTCTCTCAAGCACCTCTTCCTTGGGCATATCCAGATAGGATATTTTCTGCTTCTCCATAAAAACACTCCCGGCTCTTTTTGCCACCCTGCATTCTTCTTTTAAGAAGGAGAATGCAGGCTTAAGACAATACTTTTGCAACGAAAAGTCTTCCTACTCTACAGGCCGCAGTCTGTACAGAGGAAAATAGAACTGCTAAACTTTCTGTACAGTGGCAGTATCCCGGACAGGATGCTTCGCCGCCGGCAAAAAACAATGCAGAGGAGGTTTCTATGCAGTATTTTGTAAACAAAGGACCTGCCAATACAGCAGAAACGGTCCGTCTGGCAAAAAAAGCAGCCATGGAAAGGAACATACAGCACATTGTCGTGGCCAGTAACCATGGCGATACGGCATCCCTTTTCCTGGATATAGCTGACAAAACGCATATCGTCTGCGTTACACACGCCGCAGGCTATGCAGGGCATGAGCCGTGCGAGATGGCTAAGGAAACACGGGAACATCTTGTATCTGCAGGAATGGATGTCCTGACGACCACCCATGTCTTAAGCGGCGCCGAACGGGGCCTGAGCTCTGCCTTCCAGGGCATAGGGCCTGTCGAGGTCATGGCCAAGACGCTGTACATGTTCGGGCAGGGTCCGAAGGTCTGCGTGGAAGTTGCCGTCATGGCTCTTGATGCAGGCCTCATTCCCCACGGCGAAGACATTATCGCCGTAGGCGGAACCGGGCGCGGCGCCGATACAGCCCTCATTCTGACACCGGAACATGCCTCAGCCATACTCAAGACAAAAATTCGCGGCTTCATCTGCAAGCCCTGGGATTTTTAGGCTTTTTCTGCCCAGGCAAACAGAAAAGCAAAAAAAAATGAGCCCAGGCGCTTTTATTTCTTGACAAGACAGGGCTGTTTCTATAGTTTCCCTTTCTGCGAGAGGGACAGCCTCTTTGCTAACAGGCCATTGTAGCTCAGTCGGCAGAGCGCGTCCTTGGTAAGGACGAG
>CAVJEZ010000041.1:0-12675 GCA_963648625.1 Odoribacter splanchnicus | reverse complement strand
ACTGCCCAGAACCTCATGACCATTTTCGGCGTTCCCATTCACCTTTATCCGGACCAGTGTGCCGCCTCCCAGGCGCTTTGTCCCTCCTGCGGCGCTTTTGCCGACAAGGAGGATTTGCAGTATTGTCCTGCCGGCTGCACCTGTGCTCATTGTAAAACAGGCCGGTCTTTATCATGATAGAGTTTCTCTGCCAGGCACTGGGCTCCCTGCCGCTGGACTGCCTTCAGCACGGCTTTATGCAGCAGGCCCTTCTGGGACTGCTGCTGCTGGCTCCTGTCAGCGCCGTCCTCGGCGTGGAGGTAATACACTTCCGCATGGCCTTTTTCTCCGATGCCATAGGGCATTCCGCCTTTGCCGGCGTGGCCCTGGGCCTGCTTCTTGCCTGCGATCCCAGACTGTCCATGGTGGCCTTCGGCATCCTGGTAGGGCTTGGCATAGTGGCCCTGCAAAGGAGAAGCAACATCTCTTCTGACATGGCCATAGGCGTTGTCTTTTCAGCAGTCGTGGCCTTCGGGCTTGCCGTCGTCAGCCGCTCGCACGGCACGGCGCGCAGCATGCAGCAGTTCCTTTTCGGGGACATCCTGACAATAGGGCCTGACGAGCTGACCTTCCTGCTGGCGCTTGTGCCCGTTGTCTTCCTGGTGCAGGCTGTGGGCTTCAATTCCATGCTGCTGGTGGCGCTTAATCCTGTCATGGCCAGGGCGCACGGCGTGAGGACTGCCATGTGGCAGTACCTTTTTGCCTCCCTGCTGGCAGTTGTGGTCATTTTTTCCGTCTGGACCGTCGGCGTCCTGCTTGTGACAGCCATGCTCATTGTTCCGGCAGGCTGTGCCCGCAACATATCGTCTTCTTTGCGCGGCATGTTCTGGTGGGCCATTGCCATAAGCCTCTTTTCGTCCTTTGCCGGCCTTGTGCTTTCTGCCCAGCCCTGGCTTTCCACAGCTACAGGCGCAACCATTGTTCTTGTCAGCTGCATTCTGTTTGCCTTGTCGACCCTTTCCAGGCGCTGCCTGCAGGGGCGCAAGGGATAAGGCATAAGGCAGAAGCCCCGCGTTCTGCACAGGCAGACGCTTTGTTTTGAACCACCGCAATATGGCACCATAAGGGAGCATAGTATGCCCGGCAATACGTTTGGCACCATCTTTCAGCTCACTACCTTCGGCGAGTCCCACGGGGCGGCCGTAGGCGGCATAGTGGACGGCTGTCCTGCCGGGCTCTGCCTTGGCACCGAAGATCTGCAGAAAGCCCTGGACAAGCGCAAGCCAGGCCAGGGAAGCACCAGCACGTCGCGAAAGGAATCCGATACGGTGCATATCCTTTCAGGGGTGTTTGAGGGGAAAACAACAGGAACGCCCATTGCCTTCCAGGTGATTAATGAAAACCAGCACTCGTCCGATTATGACGAACTGAAGAATTTGTTCAGGCCAGGCCATGCGGACTACGGCTTTTTCCAGAAATTCGGCCTGCGCGATCACCGCGGCGGCGGCCGCTCCTCAGGGCGCGAGACCATTGCCCGCGTGGCTGCAGGCGCCATAGCCGATGTCCTGCTTGCCTCCTGCGGCATCCATGTTTATGCAGCCTGCGAGGAGCTGGGCGGCATTCCTGTGCGCAGCATCGAGATGGAACATGCCTTTGACAGGGCCTATTTCAGTGCCGATGAAAGCGTGATCCCTTTGTGGGACGAGCGCGTGCAGGCTGCCCGCAGGGACATGGATACGCTGGGCGGCATAACCCGTGTGGAGATACGCGGGCTTCCTGCCGGACTGGGCGAGCCGGTATTTGACAAGCTGGATGCCAGGCTTGCCTATGCCCTTATGGGCGTCGGTGCCGTCAAGGGCGTGGAAATAGGGGACGGCTTTGCTGCGGCAAGGGCCACGGGCAGCACGAACAATGATCCCATCCTTCCCGGCGGCCGTTTTGCCTCCAACCATGCGGGCGGCATACTGGGCGGCATATCGTCAGGGCAGGACATCGTGGTGCGCTGTGCCGTAAAGCCCATACCGTCTGTTCCGAGAAAACAGGATACGATTGACACTGAGGGACGCGCAGCTGTGGTGCAGGTAGGCGGCAGGCATGATCTTTCTGCCATACCGCGCTGCATTCCGGTGCACAGGGCCATGTGCAGCCTTGTTGCTGCCGACATGCTGCTTATGCAGCGCAGGATGGGGAGGGGTGATGGCGCTTACAGGCAATTCTGACGGCATGCAGCCGGGACTTCTTGTTGAAAAGGAAAAGCCGGCTGAAATAAGCTTCAGCGGTGTCATCGACCGCATCGTTTTCCAGAACAGGGAAAACGGCTATGCCATCCTGCGCGTCATGGCCAGCAACAATGAAGCCGGGCGCAACGGCATACCTCTCTACGGCCTTACCTGCGTGGGAACGCTGCTGAACCCGCAGGGCGGAATGCGCCTGCGCTTTACCGGCAGGTTCGTCAATAATGCCCGCTTCGGCCGCCAGTTTGCCTTCAGTTCCGCTGAAGAGCAGATGCCTGCCAGCGAAAGCGCGCTTATCAGCTATCTCTCCTCGGGCCTTATCAAGGGCATGGGCAGGGACATGGCCCAGCGCGTGGTGCAGGAGTTTGGCAGCGATACCATGCGCATCCTGGACGAGGATCCGGAGAAGCTGCTCAAAATACGCGGCATAGGTCAGAAAAATCTCAAAAGCATTACCGAGAGCTGGCGCGAGCACAGAAGCATCAGCAGCCTGATGCAGTTTTTGCAGCCGCACGGCATTTCTCCTGCCTACGGTGTCCGCATTTACAATGAGTATGGCCCCAAAGCCCTGGAAAAGGTGCAGGAGAATCCCTACTGCCTGGCCATGGATATACGCGGCATCGGCTTTGCCACAGCCGACGAGATAGCGGCAAAGCTCGGCGTGCCGAGAAATTCCCCGCTCAGGGTGCAGGGAGCTGTTTTGTATATCCTGCAAAAGGCGTCGGACAGCGGCGATGTCTTTATGCCGTACAGCCTTCTTGTACGATCGCTTGAAGAGGAAATGCAGATAGATCCTGCCCTGATAAGACCCGCCCTCAGTGCCCTGGAACAGAGCGAGCGCATTATCGTAGACGCAGAGCCCCTGACTGAAAACGATTTCTGCCAGCCGGATGACAGGGCTGTCTATCTTGCCCGCCTCTATCATTGCGAGTCAAAAACAGCCTACTACCTTGAACGGCTGCAGCGCATGCCCCGCAATGTTACCTTCAAAAATGTTGACAAACAGGTCGGCGAGGTACTGCAGTCCTTTACGCCAACGCTGGCCGAGGCCCAGGCCGAGGCTGTGCGCATGGCAGCCAGGAACAAGGTCATGGTGCTGACAGGCGGGCCCGGTACCGGCAAGACAACCATTATCAGGGCCATTATCAGCCTGTTTGAAAAGCTGACCAGCCGCATCAGCCTGGCAGCCCCCACAGGACGCGCAGCCAAGCGCATGGCAGAGGCGACAGGAAAGCCGGCAAGCACCATTCACCGCCTGCTGGAATACAATCCCGTCGGCAACGAATTCATGCGCAACGAGGATGAGCCCCTGGTCTGCGATCTGCTTATAGTGGACGAGGCCAGCATGATGGACGTGGTGCTTTTCTATTATCTTATGAAGGCAGTGCCGTCCGGCTGCACTGTCCTGCTTGTCGGAGATACGCACCAGCTGCCGTCAGTGGGGCCCGGAACCGTTCTGGGCGACATTATCTCCTCAAGGCGGGTTGCCGTCATCGAGCTGAACGAGATTTTCCGCCAGGCAAAGACCAGCGCCATTGTCTCCAATGCCCATCTCATCAACAACGGCGTTGTGCCCGAGCTTTTCCGTCCCTGGGAGCAGGATACGGACTTTTTCTTCCTGCCCTGTTCTGACGGCGAGGAAGCTGCCGATGACATGGTTTCCCTTATCGTGCACGAGATACCAAAGCGTTACGGCTTTAAGCCCCTGAGGGACATACAGCTGCTTACCCCCATGCACAAGGGCAGCGTGGGCACGCAGAACATGAATGCCCGCCTGCAGGATGCCTTAAATCCCCAGAGGCCGGGACAGCTGCAGGTTAAGCGCGGCGTGTTCTGCTACCGAACCGGGGACAAGGTCATGCAGACCAAAAACAACTACGACAAGGAAATCTTTAACGGGGATCTCGGTGTTATTACGGGCATAGACAGGGAGAACAAGATAGTAACCGTTCTTTTTGACGAAGAAAAAACCGTGGAGTACGAGCTTGGCGATCTGGACGAGCTGGTGCTGGCCTATGCCATTTCCATCCACAAGTCGCAGGGCTCGGAATATCCCTGCGTTATTGTCCCCCTGTTTATGCACCACTATGTCATGCTGCAGCGCAACCTGGTGTATACGGCCATTACGCGCGGCAAAAAGCTGGTCGTGGTAGTCGGGGAGCCAAGGGCGCTGGCACAGGCTGTGCGCAATACGTCGGTAAAGCACCGCTATACCAGGCTGGCCTGGCGCCTTGGCGGCAGCATGCAGGGGATGCCTTCAGCCTAGTGCCTGCTGAATGCCTGGTGCGGTAATCCTTAAGATTTTGTTTTAGCGCTGTACCTCAAAGCTGAAGGACTCATACCAGTCAAGCCTGGCCCCCGGATAGGTCCAGGCATCGTCCGGAAGTCCTGCCTTGCCGCACAGATGGCTTAGGTACCGGGGAAGGTTCCACTTTTGTTCAACAGGCACGGATGGCAGGAAAACACCTGTGTGGCCGTTGTATCTCAGGACAAGCCCGTGCCTGCCTATGACAATCTGCCTCACATCGGGACAGGGAGACAGTGGGCCTAAGACATTGATGGTTACATCGCAGGCCCGCCATTCAGAGGAAGAAAGCGGCACAAAGCGCTCATCCCTGAAGGCGGCCATAAGGGCCATGCGCCAGACGTTTTCATACAGGGGCGAGTCAGACCGGATAAGCCCTATGCAGCCGCGCAGCTGCTCATTTATAGTCAGGGTGACAAAACAGCCCAGATGAGCCTGCAGGGAAGCGGGCATTTCGTCCCCGGACGGAGGAACAAGATTCTTGTCTTCCAGGGCATCGTCAATGGCAGATACGGCAATGTTTCCTAAGATCTGCTGTTCTTCTTCTGTCAGGCTGAAAGGCAGAGACATATGGATACCTCCCTTTTTTGGGCAGAAAAAAGGCCGGCATCACCGCAATGGTGAAACCGGCCTTTGTGTTTTTCTAGTGCTTCTGAACGGCTGTGATGAGATCGTTTACGGCATCAAGCTGTTCCCAGGTGAACTCCGGCAGCTCGCGGCCGAAATGGCCGTAGCAGGATGTCTTTTTGTAGATGGGGCGCTTGAGCTTCAGGCGCCTTGTGATGTGGTAGGGACGCAGGTCAAAGACCTCGCGGACAGCATCGGTCAGGACATTGTCCGGATAGGGGCTGGTATGCTGGGATGTAACCAGCACGCTGACCGGCGCGGCCACGCCTATGCTGTAGGCAATCTGCACTTCGCAGACTTTTGCAAGGCCGGCACCCACGACGTTTTTGGCAATATAGCGGGCCATGTAGGCAGCGGATCTGTCAACCTTTGAGGGATCCTTTCCTGAAAAGGCGCCGCCGCCGTGATGGCCTGAGCCGCCGTAGGTGTCCTGGATGATTTTGCGGCCGGTGAGCCCGCAGTCGCCCATGGGACCGCCCACGACAAAGCGGCCTGTGGTATTGATGAAGATGTCGCAGTTTTTCTCGTCAAAAAAGCCTGAGGGCTCAAGGACGGGACAGATGACCTGCTCCTTGACGGCCTGGATGATCATGTCCTGGGTTGCGTGCGCCTCGTGCTGGGTTGAGACAACCACGTTGTTGATGCGCACAGGCACTCCGTCATGGTACTCAAAGGAAACCTGTGTCTTGCCGTCGGGGCGGAAGAAATCAACGATGCCTTCCTTGCGGACCTGAGTCAGGCGCTGGGAAAGCTTGTGGGCCCAGTAAATGGGGGCAGGCATAAGTGTGTCGGTCTCAGAGCAGGCATAGCCAAACATCATGCCCTGGTCGCCGGCGCCCTGGTCTTCGGGATTTTCCCTGAGAACACCCTGGGCAATGTCCGGGGACTGGTGGTCAATGCTGGAAAGCACGGCGCAGGTCTGCCAGTCAAAGCCCATGTCAGAGCTGTTGTAGCCCACTTCCTTGATGGTCTCGCGGGCAACCTGGGGCAGATCCACATAGCAGGTGGTGGAAATTTCTCCGGCTATAATGGCCATGCCGGTTGTGACCAGGGTTTCGCAGGCAACGTGCGCATCCGGATCTTGTTCCAGTATGGTATCCAGGACGGCGTCTGAAATCTGATCGGCAACTTTGTCGGGATGGCCTTCGGTGACGGATTCAGAGGTGAAAAAGTAGGTTCCTTTGGTCTGCATTGAAGATCCTCTTGTCTAGTTGAGCCGGATGTTGTCGATGAGGCGGGCCCTGCCGACCTGTACAGCACAGATCATGCTGGCCGGGACATTTATTTCGTCTATCTGGGTCAGGTTTTCGGAGTCGATGACCTGCAGGTAGTCCAGGCGTCCCAGGGGCAGTTTTGCAGCCCAGCGGCGCAGGACGGCATCCTTTAACACGGAGGCCTTTGTCTCGCCCTGGCTGACAAGCTGCCTTGCGTAGTCAAGGGCACGGAAGATTTCCGGAGCCTGCCTGCGCTCTTCCTCTGTCAGGTAGACATTGCGGGAAGAAAGTGCCAGCCCGTCTTCGGCACGGACGATGGGAACGCCGGTGATTTGGACAGGATAGAAGAGATCCCTCACCATGCGGCGCAGAATGGCCTGCTGCTGCCAGTCCTTGTCGCCAAAGACGGCATAGTCCGCCTGCGTCAGCATGAACAGCTTGGTGCAGACAGTGCAGACGCCGCGGAAGTGGATGGGACGGGACATGCCGCAGAGAAGGCTGCCCATTTCCGGAACTTCGACCCAGGTTGCGGCATTGGGCGCATAGAGCTCGGAAGGCTCGGGCGCAAAGAGGACATCGGCGCCGTGTTCGGAGGCAATCTTCGTATCCCTTTCAATATCCCTGGGGTAGGATGCGTAATCCTCGTTGGGGCCGAACTGGGTCGGATTGACGAAAAGGCTGACGACGACTTTGTCTGCAAGAGTGCGGGCCTTGTCCATGAGGGAGGCATGCCCTGCGTGATAATATCCCATGGTGGGAACCAGGGCGATGGTGAGACCTTCCTTATGCCACTGGCGGCACTGTTCAGAGAGGTCTTTAGCTGTATTGATTGTTTGCATATCAGTTTATCAAGGAATGGTAATATAGAAAACGGTACGGCTTTTATACCCTTTGCTTTTCAAGCTGTAAAGGCTTGTATTTTTTTGTGATGAGAAAGTCCCTGGAAATGCGTGCAGCAGGAGGCACGGAAACAGCCGCAGGCCGTGCTAAATTCTTGCCTTTTCTGCGGGCTGGACGTAAAAACCCGTTTTCCGGAACGCTTTATTTTTCAGGGCTCGCCATGTCTCAGCTGTATTTGGTATTTCTCCTTGTCTCAATGCTTTTTTCGCCTGTGCTCAGCCTGTCCGCACAGGCTGAGGAACTTGTCCCGTATCAGGGGGCGCTCATTGATGATCAAAAGATGAGCGAAAACCTGTGTGCGCTGACATTTGATGACGGCCCGGGACCCTTTACTGGCGAGCTGCTGGACATGCTTGACGCATACGGCATCAGGGCTACGTTTTTCATGCTGGGCCGGAATGCGTCCAGGTTCCCGGACACAGTTAAGAGGGCGCTGGCAGAAGGGCATGAGGTGGAAAACCATTCCTTTTCCCACCCGAACATGAAGACGCTGGGGGCCGCGCGGCGCTATGAGGAAATGAGCAAAACAAACGAGATCCTGCGTTCCTTAGGAGCTGAGCCGACATTTTTGCGTCCCCCGTATGGCTCAAAGGACAGCGCCCTGACCACGCAGGCAGCAGAACTTGGCCTGCGCATTATCACCTGGTCCAGGGACAGCCTGGACTGGAAAAGGCTTCCCGATGACTACAGCCAGCTTCCTGACTGCTCGGGCCGCATTGCTCCCAAAGGGCATTTGCGCGGCATTTTCCTGTTTCACGATATTCATAAGAGGACAGTCGAGGATCTGCCGCGCATAGTGGCACAGCTGAAGGCCGGCGGCTGCCAGCGCTTTGTTACCGTCCGTGAGTATGCGGAAGAGTTTTATCAGGATTACGAGCCGCCCGTGCTTATGACAAGGCATCCCCGGTCTGCCTCAAAAGAGGCAGCCATGGCAGCATCCGGGACATCATCTGCGGTTGCACCCGCTCCTGACGCCGGCCAGGCCGGCAGCACAGCACAGGCAGCAGCGGCTTCTTCGCAACCGTCAGCCGCGGCCGCAAACGTCCCTGACCTTGGCGGCAAAGAAGGCTCTCAGACGCTTGTTTCATCCTGGCCGGAACTGGCCATAGATGATCCGGCCGTGCTGCTTCTGGCAGAGAAAAAAGAGAAGCAGCAAAGCACTTTTGCCTTCCTTCGCAGTGCAGAGGACGATGCTCCTTCCTATAAGCCGCATACGTGGAAGGCGGAGAGTGGCAGCTCTGCATTCCGCCTGGGAGAGACTGTGCAGGAAAGCGACGACATCTATATCGCTCCAATTGTGCGGCCGGACAGGGCGGCTGCTGCAAAATAAGAGTGAAACACAAGAGACGAAAAAAGCCATCTCGTTCAGAGGTGGCTTTTTTCGTCTGCAGAAGCTGAGCAGCAAAGGCCCTGCCTTTGTGCAGACACGATGCGTAAGGCCTGATGGAGCAAGTCCCTCTCTTTTGTGAAAAGTTTGTAAAACGTATGTGAAGTGTGTGCCGAAAACCGCCGTTTGTTTCGGCAGAAGCAGGATCATGGGCCGGAATAAAAAAACATGTTGTTAAGCCTCAAAATGGTTGCGTTTTTTTTTTTTTTTTCAAGTAACATAAGTGCCTGCTTTATCTTTATTTCGGTCCGGTGCCTCTCTTTTCTGCCAGAAAATGAAAGTTTTCCGTTCTTCCTGTAAGCCTGTTGGGGAATTGAAACATAAATGAGGCAAATCCGGACTGCTTTTGAGCCTATACTAAGGTGAAGAGAGTACACAAAATTGTGCATCTTTTCCCTTGAAGGCTTAAAATGGACGGAGAACAGAATGAAACTGACACTCCTTGCATTGGAAAGACCCTCAATGGATAGGTCTTCACAGAAAATGCTCCTCAACGATATGGCAATGTACTTTAAATAGCATAAACGTATATTATCAGTCAAAAGTATGAAACTAAATGAATTTAAATGTGTTCAATGTGGCGAATGCTGCAGGCATATAGACAAGGTAGAAGGTTTAAAACATCTTCAAACAAATGGCATATGCAGATATCTTAAAGGAAATTTATGCAGTATATATGATCACCGTCCAGATTTATGCAGGCGAGATAAAGTATATGAAATGTTTAAAGATAAAATGAGTGAAGAAGAGTTTGTGAATAAGTTTATTGAGTATTGCAATTATTTCCAAGAGGTAAAGAAAAATAATGACAGCCAGAGAAGAATTCATTAAGGCACAAAAAGTACGTTCTGCCAAAGAACTTGTTCGCATGAAAAAAGAACAAAAGGCAGGTATCTATCCCGAGAGTCTTTCTTTTCCTATAGGCGTGCAATTTGAGCTTACTGCTCAGTGTAATTTATTCTGTAAACATTGCTATAACCGTTCCTATCAGGGACGTGCTACAGCTATGACAATAGCCGATTGGCAAAATGTGGTGCAGGATATCATTACTCATGGTGGTATTTTTCAATGTATCCTGTCCGGTGGTGAGCCTCTGCTTATAGGGAAAGATATATTTAGCATTATGGATCCTTTAGCAGCAGATGGTACGGCTTTTGTACTTATTACAAATGGATATCTGGTTGATGAAAGCTGGGTGAAACAGTTAAAGAAATATGATTATTACTGGGTCCAGGTATCTATTGATCATCTGATTCCCGAAATGCACGATGAATTCAGGGGAAAAAAAGGAAGCTGGGAACGAGCAAGACGCGCAGCACTTATGTTTTCAAGTGCAGGCTTGCCTCTTCGTATTGCGCACAGCCTTACGCCTCAGTCTATCCAGTATCTGGAAGAATTTGCAGAATTTGCATATAAACTTGGTGCGTCAAGTCTAATTTGTGGCGATATTATGGTCAGTGGACGAGCCAATGAGCATAAAGAACTGCTTATGGATGAAGATTGCTATGAAAAATTATATACTATCGTAGACAAACTAAGAAAAAAATATAGCAGTAAAATGGATATCCTTTTGTCCGCTGTTGATTTTATTGATATGAAGCGCAGACAGAAGAGTGTTAACACAAGTGTAATTATTCGTCCGGATGGCTCAGTTCGTCTTGATTGCACCATGCCGTTTACAATAGGCAATGTCCTTGAAAGGCCTTTTTCCAGCATTTGGCACGATAAAGGAAATACTTGCTGGAAACATCCATTAGTAGATGCATACATACGGGAAGTCGCACTCCATGGATACGACTCAAACCATATCAACCATGTCATGCCTGACACTTTAATTTAGGAGAATATCGTGAAAAAATACCAATGTCCCAAAATTTCTTCCCAGCAGCCTGAAGGTGGATTGCCTACCGTACTGGCTATTGGTGCAGTATCTGCAGCTATTTCTGCTGCCTCTGTAGCCGCCAGCAAACTTATCGGAGATGACCGTACTGGACGGAAAGATATAAATCTTCGAAAGATAGAGGATTAACTTATGAAAAAGCCCTATAAAATTCCTTCTATTACTACAGAAGCAAATAGTACACCTGCAGCCCCTCTCGCCTTTTTCTCTGCAGCTACTGCAGCAGCTGCAGCGGCAAGTGCTCTTGCAGGTGCAGTGGGCACTAAAGCTTTGATCAGAGCTATGCCTGATGAAAAGCGCAATAATGCCTTGCTTGCTGTTCAGGGATAGTGGATAAAATGTACGATTTCTTTGAGAATCTATATCCACATAGAGCTTGGCGTAAAGCCCGCTACGAAGGAGAGATTCTGCTGGCTAACAATCAGAATTTAGAAATGATATATCTCAATGAGACAGCAGGTGTTTTCTTATCTCTTTGCGATGGGGAAACAAAGCTTTCTGCAATTGTAGATAAAATGCTTTCTGAATTTGATATTGACAGGAATACTCTCCAGAACGATCTTTCTATTTTGATACGCGATTTACAGTGGAAAAATATTCTTTATTTTTCTAAAAATCCACGCAAAGATTAACAAAATACTCTTTGCGTAAGTTTCAACGCAATAAAAAAATGGGATATATTATCCTGTAAAGTAAAAAAAAATATTATAAAAGCCCTGTCCGGAGAGTTCCGGGCAGGGCTTCTTTGTTATTCAAGGATATATATGCAGACTCAGAGCTCACAAGATGTTGTTAAAGTGGCAATATTTCCTATAGAAGTCAAAAAAGAGCATGCAAGCAAAAAACTTAAGCAATTTTATGGTGTTTTTGCAGCCAGGCCTGTTGTCTTTGCTATGCCAGCCGGCAGCGGAAATCATCGTAGCCAAAGACGTGCATCAGTGTGAAGACATCTTTGCCGCTTATTCCATCCACAAGCCCTAAGGAAGGCAGGCGCAGCCCGTTAAAGGTAGTCGTCTTTACTGTTGAGTAAATGGCCATGTCCTGGAAGATAAGGCGCTGTCCGACAGAAAGAGGCTCAGCAAAGCCGTATTCGCCAAAGCTGTCTCCGGCAAGGCAGCTTTTCCCGCCTATGCGGCAGGCCCATGCTCCTTTTTCTGCCGTAACGGCCTTTTTAAGGCCTTTGCCTGTCTCATAGACAATATCGGGCCTGTAGGGCATCTCCAAAACGTCCGGCGTATGGCAGGCTGCCGAAATGTCCAGCTGCACAAGGGGCATGTCGGCCTCGGTTATATCCAGGACTGTCGCCACAAGATAGCCTGCGTTGAGGGCCACGGCTTCACCCGGCTCAACATATATCTGGGCGTTCCAGCGCTTTTTCAGTGCGTTGAGGCGCGAGCAGAGCAGGTCCAGGTTGTAGCCTTCCCTGGTTATGTGGTGGCCGCCGCCCACGTTGATCCAGCTGCAATGCTCAAGGAAGGGTGCAAAATTTTCTTCCACGGCATCGGCGGTTCTCGCAAAGGCATCGGCGTCCTGCTCGCACAATGTGTGAAAATGCAGGCCGGTGAGCCCCTCGTCCATGATGCCGTCAGGCATGTGTCTGCGCCTTATGCCCAGGCGCGACCCTGCAGAGCAGGGATCGTACATGGGAACAGCGCCCTCGGAGTGCTCCGGGTTGATGCGCAGGCCGCATTCTATATGCCTGCCGGCATTCTCAACGATGGGACGGAACTGCCGCCACTGCCGGACGGAATTGAAGACCAGGCTGTCAGCAAAGGTGGCAAGTTCCCTGATCTCGTCCTCTGTCCAGGCTGCGGCAAAGGCGTGCACCTCGCCGCAGAAGTCATCGTGTCCAAGCCTGGCTTCGTCCACGGAACTGGCACAGGTGCCCCACAAGGGCCCCTGCTGGGCCCTTGAGAGCACATGGAATGTCTTCCAGCAGGCAAAGCACTTTAAGGCCAGCAGGATTTTGGCCCCTGTCCTTTTCTGGACTGAGTCAAGCACGGCCGCATTGGCCCTCAGCTTGTCCATGTCCGCCACAAAGCAGGGAGACGGGACCTGTGAGCTTAGCAGGATCTGTTCGTGTGCCATGCTTAGAGGCTTTCCTGGTCTGTTACGTCAACGCAGGTCCA
>CAVJEZ010000040.1:0-12749 GCA_963648625.1 Odoribacter splanchnicus | reverse complement strand
TCTCTGACCACTTTCTTGAATGCAAAAAAAATGTAAATATTGGCAGCAATGCTCAACGCGAAGTAAAAGATTATCAGCTAACACGATATGCGTGCTACTTAATCGCACAAAACGGAGATCCTAAAAAAGAAGAAATAGCTTTTGCACAAAGTTATTTCGCAGTACAAACGCGTAAACAGGAAATTATTGAAGAACGTATTGCATTTATTAAGCGATCCCAAGTAAGAGCTAAATTGATAGAATCTGAAAAAATACTATCAAAAAACATTTATGAACGTGGTGTAGATGATAAAGGGTTTGGTCGCATCCGCTCAAAAGGAGACCAAGCTTTGTTTGGAGGCTTATCAACAAAAGCACTGAAGCAAAAGTTGGGCGTAAAAGAAAATCGACCACTAGCAGATTTTTTACCCACATTAACGATCACAGCAAAAAATCTAGCAACTGAGATGACAAACTATAATGTAGAGCATAATGATTTATATGGAGAGAATGATATTACAAAAGAACATGTACAAAATAATACAGCAGTCCGTAGTATATTGACAGCTCGCAATATACAACCAGAAAATTTACCTATATCAGAGGATATAAAAAAAGTAGAACGGCGTGTAAAGAAAGAAGAAAAAATACTTGCCAATACAGCCGGAAGTTTAACTTCAGAACAAGCTTTAGAGGAAGAAGATGACTTTCTAGACTTACGACCTTTTTAGGATGCACAGTTCCTTAATCTACCTAAATTCATATCTGGACAGTCTGACTTAGTGTCACCCAGACTGTCCAGATATTCAGGGAACAAGAAATAACCGACAAGGACATCGCCTGACACCCGTATCTCACGTCATTTCCAGCCCCTGGACCATTTTCGTGAAGCCACGAAAATGGCCTGGCATCCGCACCACGGCCTTTCAGACAAAAACAGGACTGCCCTTATTTTCTCTCTTCCAGAAGAAGCCAATATGGCGTATGTTGTCCCCCGTTTTCCAGCACGCACGCCACTTTCAAAAAAAGGAGTCAGAGACCTTGGCAGGAACAACAGCAAAAACAGGCCAGAAAAAAACAGGCAGCAGGACAGCAGGCAAAACAGGTACCTATGCCAGGACAGTCCGCATTACACCGCCAGACAGGGACGAGCTTGCCGCCCGTTTCGGCAATGCAACAGTCTATCTTGCAGAGAAGCACAGTATAGCCATGGCCCTGGCAGACGCCCTGCCCGGACACACTGTCAAAAAGGGCGGCTACATAGAAAGAGGCAATACCCTTATTACCTGGCTCTCAGGCCATCTTCTGGAACTTGCCCCGCCTGAGGCCTACGACCCTGCCTGCAAGCCATGGACAAGGCAGACCCTGCCCATTGTGCCCTCCCAGTTCAGGCTTCTGCCAAGGACGGACCGTGGCATCCCGCAGCAGCTTGAGGTAATTAAGACACTGCTTTCAGTCTGCCCCGTGGCAGTCAACGCAGCCGACTTTGACAGGGAAGGACAGCTCCTGGTGGACGAAGTGCTTGAGCTCTTCCACTATGCGGGCAGGGTCCTGCGCCTTCAGACAAAAGCCCTGGATGCGGTCAGCCTGCGCCGCGAGCTTGCCCGCATGCGCCCCAACGAGGAATTTTCAGGGCTCAGGGATGCAGCCAGGGCACGCTCCCAGCTGGACTGGCTGGCCGGCATTAACCTGACCCGTGCCATGACCCTGCACGGCAGATCCTGCGGGGCACCAGGCCTTCTCTCCTTAGGCAGGGTGCAGACGCCTACCCTGGCCCTGGTCGTGGAACGAGATCTTGCCATTGAAAACTTCGTGCCCAAGCCTTTCTACAAGCTGACCTGTCCCTTTGAGGCCCAAAACGGCGTTCTGCAGACGCAGCTTGTGACCACTGCCTCCATGCAGGGCACAGACAGCGAAAAGCGCCTTGTTGACAAGGAAGAGGCCCAGCGCATCAGGGATGCCGTTTCCGGAAAGGAAGGCATAGTCAAAACTGCCGAAAAGAAGCTTGTCAAAGAGGCAGCGCCCCTGCCCTACAACCTGACAGAGCTGCAAAAGGAAGCCTCTGCCCGCTACGGCATGGGCGCCCAGGACACGCTGGCTGCAGCCCAGGCACTGTATGAAGGCAAGTTTGTGTCCTACCCGCGTACCGACTGCCAGTACCTGCCAAAGGAACAGTTTTCCGAGGCAGGCGCAGTGCTTGCTGCCATAAGCCACTGGAGTGAGGACATGGCAGCCATGGTGGATGCCTGCGACAGCACAAGGCAGTCTTCCTGCTGGAATACCGGCAAGGTCAGCGCCCACCACGCCATCATTCCCACCTCTGTGGCGGCACACGGCCTGTCCGACAGGGATGCAAAAATCTATGCCATGATCTGCCGCCGCTATGCCTGGCAGTTTCTGCCTGAGCATGTCTTCTACAAGACAAAGGCCGAAGTGGAATGTGCAGGCTTTTTGTGGCGCGCCAACGGCCGCATCGAGCAGAGCCCCGGCTGGACAGCCTTCAAGGACAAGACAGCCTCAGCAAAGAATGCAAAAAAGGGCAAGGACGATGAAAAGGACGTCATCCTGCCCGAGGTTTCCGTTGGCGAGTCCGTAACAGCAGGCGAGGCTGTTATAAACGAGGCCATGACCACGCCGCCGTCGCGCTTTACAGAAGGCACGCTTGTGGATGCCATGGAGAACATCCAGCGCTATATCCGCGGCGCCAATGCCGACGATCAGAATATCCTGAAAAAGACCGAAGGCCTGGGCACAGTGGCAACCAGGGCCTCAATCATTGAAACGCTCTTTACGCGGCACTATCTGGAAAAGCACGGCAAGGCCCTGCAGTCTACGGCTCTTGGCCGCGACCTTGTCCGCAATTCCCCTGAAAGCATAAAGGATCCGCTGATGACGGCTGCCATGGAGCGCTGCTTAAGCGAGATTCAGCAGGGACAGCGCAGCCCGCAGGAATACGTGGGCCAGTATGCCTCAACCCTGCCTCAGATATTGCAGGAACTGTTTGCTGCCAGGGGCGAGTTTTCCAGCACGCAGCATGACTGCCCTGCCTGCGGCAAGCCGCTCAGGAGAGTGCGCTCTGCCAAGGGGACATGGTCCTGGGCCTGTTCCGGCGCCCCCGAGTGCCTCTACAGGGCCTCTGACCAGAACGGCCAGCCTGGCAAAGGAAGGCAGTCCAGGGCAGGCGGCAAAAAGGCAGCAGAAACAGGTGCATCCGCCGCTTCTGCCGGCACGGGCACCACGGACGCAGCGCTCCGCTGTCCCAGATGCGGCAGCGAGCTTGTGCTGCGCAAAAGCGCCAGGGGCGAATTTTACGGCTGCTCTGCCTTTCCGTCCTGCCGCTTTACCAGGGACGCAGGAAGCGGGCAGAAGCCTGCAAAGGAATGTGCCACGCAGGAAAGAAAGGCAGCGCGGACAAGGACTGCTTCTTCTGCCAGGGCAGGATCCATGCCGCCAGAAGGGACATTTGTTGCTCCTGATGCAACATATTCCGAAACTTTCTCTGCCGCCCAGGCTCCTGCCGGCATGCCTCCTTTTGAGGAACGCAATGACATGCCAGCCTGGCTTGACGATGTGCCCCTGCCTGAATTTGAGGAAGACGGGCAGATGTCCGGCGCCATGCCGGACGACAATGTCCCAGTCCCTGAGTTTGAGGAAGAAGCAGTGCCCTTTGAAATGCCTGGTCCGGATGCAGGCGGGTACATGCCCGATGCCCATGGCAGTGTTCCGAGCATGGCAAACAACGGCAGGCAGGGAAGAAAGGCAGCAGAAGGACCTGTTTCAGGGAATGCGCCCTATGACGGCATGTGCCCCAGGTGCGGGAACAGCCTTGTCAGGCGCAACGGAAGGCGCGGCGCATTCTGGGGCTGTTCCGGCTATCCACGCTGCCGCTTTACCTGCGACGATGCTGCTGACAGCGCAGCTGCCGGTACTGCTCAGCACGCTGCTGCCGGACCCCAAAGATACCCAGGCAGCAGTGCAAATGCGGATGCTTCCGGCACAGGGCAGTATATATGTCCCAAATGCGGCAGCCCGCTAAAGCAGCGCAACGGAGTACGCGGCCTGTTCTGGGGCTGCTCAAAGTTTCCATCCTGCCGCTTTACGGCAAATGACCAGGGCGGAAAGCCCGCTTTTGCGGCAGATCAGGCGGACGCGGGCAGGCAGTAAAAAGGCAGGATGCAGTGGCACAGCACCCAAAGCGCACTGCCTGCCTCTGCATCCTGCCTGTCTGCATTCTGTCCCCTGCATTCTGTGCCCTGGAATCAGTACAGGGGCCTGTCCTCAGCAACGTCATTCCTGCCGTATTTGAGCCTGTACTGCACATAGCTTTTGGGCACGGAGTCAACATAGTCATACAGGTAGTCCGCTATGTCTTCGCAGCTGCTTCCCTCCGGAAGATGCATGTGCTCTGCCAGTGAGGCTGCATACGTGCCAGCTGCCTTTGTTTCTGCCAGTTTTTCCAGGGCATACGCCATGTAGCACAGGGGGCCAAGCTCGCCTGCGAGCAAAAATTCGTTGCCGTCCTTTGCAAAATTCTGCGTCGTCTCATACTCTTCCTGTTTTGAAAGCTTTTTCAGCAGGAACTCGTTGCCCATTCCGTATTTTCTGAACGGACTGTCGGCAGCAAACCGGGCAATGGCGTATGTAACAAGCAGATATGAGTCGTCACGGTTAAAGTTGTCCCTGATAGCCCTGAGGACAGCGCCTGCAGTCCTGCTGTCCACGCTGGCAGGACATTCCTGAAATTCGCCAAGCTGCATCAGGGAGAGCAGCACCCTGCAGTCCCCGCTCCGCAGCCTGCCGCCTTTTTTAAGGAATGCGGCTGCCTTCTCCGTGTCAGGCTCGATATTGTAGAGCCCGAAGAGATATACTTCAGCCAGCTTGTAACAGGCCCAGCCGCTGCCCATTTCTGCGGCCTGCTCAAGCATCTCCATGCCTTTCGCCACGTTCTGGTTTCCGCAAAGGCCGCCGTCCAGATAGTAGCGCCCCCTCATGGAGATGGCTGCAGCGTCCTTTTTGCGGACCAGGCTGTTCAGCAGCCTGATGCACAGCTTGTGCCTTTCCGGATCGTCAGACCACATCAAAATGTTGCTTGTTGCGCGCAGGCAAGTATCCAGGTCGCCCCCTGCCAGGGCTTCTTCAAGGCAGGCAATGCCTTTTCTGAAATCATCGTCATCGCCGGACATGACCAGCAGGCATCCCAGCACGCCGGCTGATCTCGGCATGTCCGTGCCGCTGTCGTGCAGCTCTTCCAGCATTTTTCTGGCAGGCTGCACCTTTGCTGTCTTTTCCTTCCGCGGGATATTCTCGCAGCTTACAGAGGCAAGCACGTGCATGGCATACAGCATGCCGGCATGCTCTTCGCCCATTTCATAGGCTTTCAGATAGAGCTGTGATGCTTTTTCCGCATCCGCAGGGCGCAGTATTCCCTGCGAATAAACCACTGCCTCATAATGAATGGCCTGCCCGTAGTTTTCGGCAGCGAGCCTGTCTAGAAGGCCGAGCATGGCAGGCGCAAACTCGCTGCGCAGCCCTTCCCCGTATTGAGAGCCAAGGAAGGCAAGCAGGCCCAGCATGCATTTCATGCTGCCCCTGACTGCAAGAGCAGCAAGATTCTCAGCCAGCATGTCAATTTCCGAGCTGGTCGCTGCCGTTTCGCCCCTGCTGATGGCCCTGAGCCTGGCGTACAGGGCCGAGGGACAGCCGCCTTCGCAGCTTTTCTGAATCAGCCTCTTTTCTTCTGCCCCCTCTGAAAGGGACGAAAGCCAGAAGCAGGCAACAGGGTCGTTGCTGTCTGCCGCAAACTGCAGATACTGCTTTGCCCTGCGGAGGTCGCGGCGCACCAGTTCCCCGTTTATATACAGATAGCCAAGACATGCTGATGCCGTGACGCTGCCGGCCTGGGCCATCTTTTTCAGCTTGTCCAGCAGGGGCTTTGCCTTCTCCTTTCCAGGATCCTCCTCCTGGCCGTTCTTTTTCCGGGAAAGCATAAGCTGCTTGACAAGCACGACTGCTTCTGTCTCATCCTTCCTGTCAGGATGAGTATACGCATAATAGCTGAAGCAGGCGTCGCCAGGAAGGGCTGTATCGTATACGGGAGAAGGCAGATCGTCCGCCTGCGGATAAAATACTTCCAGAATGTCCGCTTCCATGCCTACAGTGTTGTCAAACCAGCCTGAAACATCCAGATCCTGCCAGGCATGCCTGCTGGCTGATGCCTGCTGCCTGAGAAGGCGTCTTTTGTCCCTCTTTTTCCTGCTGTCCTGCCTGGTGTATTTTGCCATAACCTGTCTCTCCTGAAAAAAGTCTCTGTCCTGCTGCCAGTCGGCGGCCTGCCGCCTGCGTGCAGCCGCATAACGGCATGTCAGTTCTTCATGTCAGTTTTTTAGACGAACAGCCGGCCGCTGTCAAAATGCCTGATCCGTCTTCAGCTGCCTCACCAGCTGTCCCTATCTGCCAGTACCGCTGTCTTCCGTACCTGGCAGCCGGAATGCTTTTGTGCTGCCCCCCAAAAATGCCTGCCAGCGCCAGCTGGTATCTGCCGGTGCACGGGCACAGAAAAGTCTCCCGAACAAGGAGCAGCAGTCCTGTTCAGGAGACTAATACAAGAAGGCTATGTGCAAAAAACTGTGTGCGGAAGGCTGTGAGCATGAGGAACCTTCTGCCTTACAGATACTTTGCAGTTACTGTGCAATCATCTTCTCTATGGCATGTTTCGGCAGGACGACAGGAGGCTCCATGCCGTATTTTACCCAGTTCCACATATAGCCGTCGTAGTAGTACACTCCTCCGGGTTCCCTGACGCAGGGCACTGCAACAGCCTGAAATTTTGCATCCGGCGGCAGGCTGGAAAAATAGTCATACCTGTTGAGTATGCCGATTATTGTCATGACTGTCCGGCTTGCGGCTATAAAGGCTGCCCTGTCAGAAACCCTTTCAGGAAACTCTATCCCCACCACGCAGTGATCCCTGCCAAAGCCTGACATATGAAAGCGCAGGCTGCCGGGGAGTTCCTCGCCTTCTTCGGCAGCTTCCCTGTATATTCCAGGCCTGGCTTCCTGTTCCAGGGCACAGGACAGCTTATCGCGCAGCGCGTCAATCCTGTATCCGGAAGAATATCCGCCCGCATGTCCGCCCACATGTCCGGAGGGATGCCCGGACTGATGTTCGGACGGATGCCCGTAGCATGTCCCGGCAAGGCAGAACACGGCCCAAAACACGGCGCAAGCTATATTTCTCAGCATATACACTCCTTGTCTGTGCGCATGATGCCAGGCTGTTTTGCAATCCTCTCCGCCCGGCATCAGTACAGGGGCCTGTCCTCACCGGGATCATCGGAACTGTGCGCAAGCCTGTACTGCACGTAGCTGTCAGGCACAGCCTGAACAAACCGCACAAGATAATCAGCAGCATCATCGCAGCTCGTGCACTGCCCAAGCTGCAGCTTTGAGGCAAATGCCCTGGCAAACACAGCTGCATATTTTGTTTTCCCTATTTTTCTCAATGCATGAGCCGCATAGCACAGCGCACCAAGACTGCCAAAGCGCATATTTTGCCTGCAATACATTGCAAACATGTTCGCAATGTCAACGGCATCTTTTTCCGTGACATTCTCTGCACCGCAGCCAAATTCCTTGCCATACATTTCCAGCGGATTGCCGGCATCGAGCCTGGCCATGGAGACTGCTACAAACAGATAGTTCCCTTCCCCAAGATTGCACGCAATCTGGCGAAGGGCTTCTTCAGCCTCCTTCCTGTTCCGGGGTGCCGGACAGCCGGGAAATTCTCCAAGCTGCATCATGGCGTAGAATACCCTGAGGCGCCAGCCGCCCGCCAGGGCGGCTCCCTGCTTCGCTGTGAAGGCTGCCAGCTCAGTATCAGTCCTGCGGTTGTACAGACCGAAGAGAGAGATTTCAGCCAGCAGCAGGCTGGCTTCCCATACGCCGCCACTGGCAGCTTCCTCAAGCATGAGCATGCCTTTTGCGGTGTCCTTCCTTCCGGCAAGGCCGCCGTCCAGGTAATACCGTCCTCTCAGGAAGACGGCCTTCTTGTCCTTTTTGCGTACCAGGGCATTCAGCAGCTTAAGGGCAGCCTTGTGCTTTTCCGGACTGCCGGACCACAGCAGTATCCTTTCTGCAGCCCGCAGGGCCATATCAGGGTAATGTCTGGAAATATTGTCTTCAAGAAGCTGTATGCCTTTTTTGAAATCAGCGTCATCGCCGGACATGACCAGGATGCAGCCAAGCAGGCCGGCTGTCTCCGGCAGGCCTCTTCCCAGGCTGCAGTCTTCTTCCAGACATGTCCTGACAGCCCGCACCCTTGCTTTTTTTTCTTCACGGGTGAGGCCGCTCTCCTCTGTCCGGCTAAGCATGTATGCTGCATACTCGGAAGCGGCGTCTTCTGCCCCCAATGTGCGGGCCAGCAGATAGAGCTGTGCGGCCTCTTCACTGTCTTGCTCGTACAGTACTCCTTCTGAGACAAGTTCTGCCTGAAGCAGGACTGCCGGTGCATAATTTTCAGCGACAAGCCCTTCAAGAAGATTGAGTATGGCAGGGGTATACGCAGTCCTGAGCCCTGCCCCGTATGGCGACCCCAGCAAATGAAGCAGTTCGTCCAGGCTTTTCATGCTGCCCTTGCTCGCAAGGGCTCCAAGATATGCGGCCAGCATGTTTAGCTCTGAATCCCCTACTGTGACTGCTCCTGTATATACGCTACGGGTCCTGAAAAAAACCGCTGTCGGAAACCCGAGTTCGTAGCTTTTGGTCATGAATTTCAACCCCTCTTTTTCATCTTCGAGAAGGGTAGAAAGCCAGAAGCAGGCAAGAGGATCGTTTTTTTCGGCAGCCAGGCGCAGGTACTGCACTGCCCTGGCTTTGTTTGTACGGACAAGGCGTCCGTGCATGTACAGGTATCCAAGACAGCTTTGTGCCGAGACAATGCCATATTCAGCCAGGTTTTTCAGCTCTTTCAGAGCTTTCTTTACCAGGCCGGCCGCGCCGTCTGCTTCCGCTTTCGTACCGGCACGGCTGTCAAAAACGCAGAGACTGGCGCCCAAACTGGCTGCAACTGCCTCATTCTCCAGCTCAGGGTGCTGATGGGCATAATATGTGCAATAGAATTCTCCTGGCAGGACATCTTCATAGACAGAGGAAGGCAGGCTGTCCGCTTGCGGATGATACACGTTGAGGCAGGGCTCGCCCTCCACATAGCTGTGAAACCAGCCCGGGACATCTACATCAGTCAGCCATAATCTGCCAGTTCCTGCCTGCTGTCTGAGAAGGCGCCTTTTGTCCCTCTTTTTCCTGCTGGCCTGTTTGCTGTTCTGCCTGCTGCGTGATTGTGCCATGAACTGTCTCTCCTGAAAAATAGCGGCTTATTCCAGGCTGTCAGGCACACGCAGGACAAAAGTCAAAGCCGGCCGGCAGAGCCGGGCTTGCTTTTTCATCCCCATGGCCGGCCTGCTTGCTGCCTAGCGGCCGTTTTCCCTGTCCACCCAGAAGGGCGCATTGTCACTTCCAGGATACATGGATGATGCGCCATATATCCAGTTCCCGCCTGCAAGCTTTGCATAGGGTATGACCGTGACAAAGTATTTCGCTGCTATGCACTGCTCCCTGGACATGCCGAGTTCCTGAAGAAAAACACCAATCCGGGAACAGAGCCTGGCTGCCACATGTTTTGCCACTTCCACGTGCGCAGGACCGCCAAACTCTACGGCAACAGAGCACTGGCTGTGATCGTACTCAAAAATCTGTGCCGCAATGTACTGGGGAGCGGCCAGGTTGTGCCGGCTGCTGATAAGGGCAGCATCCTGTGCCAGCTCTGAATTCACAAAGCCCGTTATTGCCTGCTGCAGCGCCCGCACATCAGGAAGGTCATTTGTGAAGGCGTCTGCAGTACGTGCTGCACAAAGCATAAATACTGCAAGCAGCATGCATATTCTGAGTATTTTTGCCATTGTCCGTACTCCTGAATCAGAACAGGGGCCTGTCCTCATCGGTATCATTGGTGCTGCGGGCAAGCCTGTACTGCACGTAGCTTTCAGGCGCAGATGCAACAAACTTCTGCAGATAGTCGGCAATATCATCGCAGCTGGCGCCCTGCCCAAGATTCAGTTTGCTGGCAAAGATGCCTGCGGCCAGATCTGCGTGCTCAGTTTTGCCTATTTTCCTCATTGCAAGGGCCAGGTAGCACAACGGGCCAAGGTTGCAGCTCTGCATATTGTCATCGCAGTCAGAGGCAACTTCTTCCACAATAGCGCTGAGCTCCTGTTCGGAGCGCTCCCACAGGTCTAATCCGAAGTCCTGGCAACAATTCCTCAACGGGGTGTCGGCGCCAAGGTGTACCATGGCGATTGCAACAGACAGATAATTGTTGTCTCTGGTAGCATTCACGAACATGTCATGGACGACTTCCTGCATATCCCCAATATCCATGTGGACATTGGCACGGTTGGGAATCTCGCCAAGCTGCATCAGGCAGGACAGGACTGCGCACCTGCTGCTTATTTTGCTGCCTTCCGTCAGCAGCGTCTCTATCGTATCCTTGTCAGATTCGACATTAAACAGCCCGAAGACGGATATTTCAGCCAGAAGGAGCCAGGCGTCCCCCACGCCCATCTCGGTAGCCGCTTCTTCCAGCATTTTCATGCCCTTTTCTACGTCCTGCCTGCCGGCGAGACCGCCTTCCAGGTACAGGCGCCCTCTTATAAAGATGGCATTCGGGTTCTTTTTGCGTACCATGGTGTTTAAGAGCCTGATGGCCTGCTTGTGCCTTTCAGGCTTGTCAGACCACAAAAGTATGTGGACTGCAGCCCGCAATGGCATATCCTCAAAGTTTTCCGAAAGATTGCTTTCAAGATGCTGTATGCCCTTGCTGAAGTCAGCGTCATCATCAGACATAACCAGTATGCAGCCCAGCAGGCCATCGACCACAGGCAGGTATTTCCCGCTTGCGTACTCTTCTTCCAGAATCTTCCTGGCAGCCCGTACATGCTCTTCTTTTGCTTCCCGCGTCATGTCGTCATCGTTTGTCTCGTGCAAAAGGCAAGATGCATACTTGATATAGGCAGTTTCTGATCCCAGTGCACGGGCTTTTAAATGCAGCCGCTTGGCTTCTTCCAAATTTTCCTCAACCAGCATGCCCGCGGACAAAAGTTCCGCCTTATATTCAACGGCGGGCGCATAATCTTCCTCTTCAAGCCCGTTAAGAAGCCTTAACATGGCATGAGCATACTCGGAATCCAGTACATGCCCATAGAACGTCCCCATGAATTCAAGCAGTGCTTTCAGGCTTTTAAAGCTGCCATTGACCGCAAAAGCGGCAAGATACGATGCCAGCATGTCCAGTTCGGAACTTGTTGCTCCCCTGGTGCCTGAAGATATTTGCTGAATCCTGGCAGATATGGCTTCCAGACATCCGCCTGCACAGCTTTTGTCCAGGAATTGTTCTGACTCCTCTTCTTCCTCTTTCAGCTCCAGAAGGCGAGCAAGGAAGAAGCATGCAAAAGGGTCATCCTTGCTGGCAGCATAGCGCAGGTAGGACTCTGCCCTGTCATAGTTTTTACGTACATCCATTCCGACTGCATATAAGGAGCCAAGGAAGGTTGACGCGGTGGCAGATCCTTCCTTGGCCAGCTTTTCCAGGTCTTTCAGTATGGCCTTTTTCGGTCTGGCTTCGCCTTCTGCCTCAGAATCGGCATTGGCTTCCAGCATGAGCAGATGCCTGATATGCATGACTGCGAGTAGTTCTTCCTCCTGGTCAGGATGGTCATGCGCATAATAGTTGTACAAAAGTTCGCCTGGAAGCACATCTTCATATACAACGTCAGGCAGATCGTCCGATCCAGGGAAAAACATATCTAATCCCTTTGCCTCGGGACAGCCAATGGTGTCAAACCAGCGTGAAACATCCACTGACTGCCAGGGCCTGGCAGGGCATGCCTGCTGTCTGAGAAGGCGCCTTTTGTCCCTCTTTTTCCTGCTGGCCTGTTTGCTGTTCTGCTTGCTGCGTGATTTTGCCATGAACTGTCTCTCCTGGAGTAGGCTCGGTCTGGATAGAGGCAGGCAGTCTGCCTTGAGCCTTCATATGGCAGCAGGTCCTGCCTGCTTAAGGGTGCTACAGGACCGCCATTTGAAGACACACAAATGCTGTTTATGGCTATTAGGCAAACACCTGACAAAAGTCAAAGAAGGATGAACGTCCTCACGGGCAATGCTGTTCCCAAAGAATTCAGTGCCGGTGACGGGACCTGCCATGCCGGATGCTTCAGACACAGGCTTGCCCGGCATGGCCGGAAAGGCCGCTAACCGGGCTTGCGAGACATGGCCTCAAGCAAATGGTCAAAGTCGCTCTGGTACTCCCTGTCCCGTATGACGCGGTATTTTTCAAATTCACCCTCGGCAATAGCTTTTGCAACGGCGGCTGTCACCTGACCGTTGTCATGGAGGACTTCTTCCTCGTTAAACTGCAAAAACGCATCCAGGCGTGCGACCCAGTCCTGCATGTACATGATTTTTCCACGACGTGCCTGCCGCTCGGCATAATCAAGGTACATTGTGACTATCTCATTGAGACTGCGCATCTCAGATTCATTCAGGTAGTTCTTGGCTATCACCACGTCAGACCTGCGTATTCTGCCATTGGGCGCATTCTTCCATGTTGTCAGCCCCATGTTTTGCCTTGCGCTGCAAGCCCTGCTGGAAATAATTTCCGCTGCGGTATGTCCTGTGATCGCATAATGCAGCTTGTTCTGCACAGTGGCAAAAAACTTT
>CAVJEZ010000039.1:0-12862 GCA_963648625.1 Odoribacter splanchnicus | reverse complement strand
CCAGGACCTTCATGAGGTGCAGGAAATCGTTGCCGGAGTATTTCCTTCTTGCTGCAGGGCAGCTTTCTGCCTGAACAGGGCTGGCAGAAAAGGCTTCGGCAGCAGCTGTGTTGTCCGTGTTTTCCTGGCTTTGGGCTGCGTCCAGGATGTGCTTTTTCAGCTCGCTGTAGTCCGTGTGTCCTTCCCTTGCATCCTTTCTTGACCTTGATAGTCAAGCCTGACAGGAACGTTTTTGGACCTCGAAATTCTTGTGTCTTCTGCCGGCCTCTTTACATCTGCGGACAGCTGAGTAGATACAAAGTCCAGTACGATTATGCCCCGCTATTTTCATGGGAGCCCCCTTTATGCGCATACTCATCACCGGCGGACAGGGCATGCTGGCCCGCACGCTTGCCAATAAGCTTGCCTCCAAAGAGACTCACGAACTCTTAAGCCCATCCAGGACAGAGCTCGACATCACCAACGCCCATCAGGTATCAGCCTTTTTTGCACGCTTTCAGCCAGAGGTTGTCCTGCACTGCGCAGCCTATACCAAGGTGGACCAGTGCGAGGACGAGCCGGAGCTTGCCTATGCAGTCAACAATCATGGCAGCGCCAACGTGGCCTGTGCCTGCCAGCAGCTTGGGGCAAGGCTTATTGCCTTTTCCACCGACTATGTTTTTGACGGCAAGAAGGACGGTGCATACAGCGAATTTGACCAGGCCGGCGGAGCCATCAATGTCTACGGCCAGAGCAAATGGGCCGGGGAATGCGCCATCCGCCTCAACTGCGCCAATCATGTCATAGCCAGGGTGTCCTGGCTCTACGGTCCCGGCGGCCCGAGCTTTGTGCACACCATGCTGAAACTGCATGAAAAGGGCATGCCCAAACTTCGTGTCGTCAACGACCAGAAGGGCAACCCCACAAGCACGCTGGCCGTTGCCAGTGCCGTCTGCGAGCTGCTGGAACGTCCTGATATAAAAGGAACCATCCACCTGACATGTGAGGGTGAGACCACCTGGTACGGCTTTGCAAAGGAAATATTCGCCCTGGCAGGGCTCTCGCAGGATGTGGAAGCCGTCAGTTCCTCTGAATATGTGACCAAGGCCAGAAGGCCTGCCAACTCCTGCCTGGCCAAAACGCGCCTGTCCATGGCAGGACTTTCGCCAATGCCTGACTGGAAAGAAGCACTTGCCCTTTTCCTGCGCGACGAGCTGCCGCAGCTACGGCAGTAAGCGAGTTTTTTTATGAGCCTGTCTTCCTGCCTCATCATCTTTCTGGCCGGCGGCTTGGGAACAGTCAGCCGCTTTCTGATTACCACGGGCTGCACCCGCCTCTTCGGCAAAGGCTGGCCCCTTGGCACCATGGCCGTCAATGTGCTGGGCTGTTTTTTCTTTGGCCTTGTCTTTGCCCTTGCCGCTGAAAGGCAGCTTGTCAGCGATGCTGTGCGTACAGCCTTGTGCGTCGGCTTTCTGGGCGGCTTTACAACCTTCTCTTCCCTTATCTTTGACAGCTTCAGCCTGGGACAGGCACGGCCTCTTTTCCTGTTCCTGAACCTTGCCCTGCAGATAGTTCTTGGCTTTGGCGCCCTTATGGCCGGCCTGTATGCCGGCAAGGCGCTGTAACAGGCAGGCTGTTCCTTCTGACGCCCCCTTGTACAAGGGCAATACAAAATGCCGCCATAATGCGGGTACACCGGAGACACACTTTGAAAAAGATACTGCTTATAGGAACTGGCGGCACCATAGCATCCATAAAAGGGGCTGACGGACTCGCACCAGGTCTCAGCACTGACGCCCTGCTCTCCTGCATTCCGGCCGTTCGGGACATCTGCATTGTGGATACCCTTGAAGTATGCAGCATTGACTCTACAAACATGACTCCGGCCCACTGGCAGAAAATAACCAGGGCCATTGAGGCAAACTACGACGCCTATAATGGCTTTGTCATATGCCATGGCACGGACACGCTGGCATATACGGCAGCTGCCCTCTCCTATATGATACAGAACCTGGACAAGCCGGTTGTCATCACAGGCTCCCAAAAGCCCATCAACATGCCTGAAACCGATGCCCGCAACAATCTTCTGGACAGCTTCCGCTATGCAGCTGACGACGGGTCAAGAGGGGTAAGCATCGTCTTCGGCGGCAAGGTCATTGTCGGCACAAGGGCCAGAAAGGAACGCTCAAAAAGCTACAATGCCTTTTCTTCCCTCAACTTCCCCTACCCTGCCGTCATTCAGGACGACATGGTCATACGCTACTTTGAGGAACCGCCAGCTGCAGGACCGGTGCGCTTCTATCACAACATGCGGGACAATATCTGTGTCCTGAAACTTATCCCCGGCCTCAGGGCTGACATACTGCCCATGCTCTTTGAACACTATGACTGCCTTGTCATAGAAAGCTTCGGACTTGGAGGCATGCCGGCATCCATGCTCTCTGTCCTTGCCGAGGAAATGGCTCTCTGGCAGGACAAAAACAAGATCATCGTCATGGCCACGCAGGTACCCAGGGAAGGCAGCGATATGACTGTCTATGAAGTTGGCAGGTCTGTCTCCAAAACAACACCACTCATGGAAACCTATGACATGACGCTGGAAAGCGTTGTCACAAAGCTCATGTGGCTTATGGGACGCACTGAGCTGACAAGAGAGGAGCTGCGCAAAGAATTCTACCGTACCATCAATCACGATGTTCTTTTTGCCCGCACAAAAGGACAAACAAAGCAGGGATAAGGACAGCCTGCCACTGGTAAAGAGACATTTATAGAGACAACCAAATGTCACTTTAAAAACTGGCACAGGCACATCCGCTGATTCAAAAAACAGGAGCCTTCCAAATCTCCGGAACATTTGAGTTCCTGGAGATACGAAGGCTCCTTCCAGCAAATCACTTTAGCGGATAAAATTGGTGGCAATCCAGGGCTCTCTTTCCGGATACTGTATTCCCTGCTGTCGTCCGGCCTCTATGCAGCGCATAAGCCAGGCCATGTTGTTTGCCAGGGTACGCATGGTCTGCAATCCCTCCAAATCCTGGCGCACTTCATCGGGCGTATTGCCGTGGACAGAATTCCAGTACTGGGAAGAGACAACAGGCATGCCGCAGATAGTGAAATACTTGTTCAGGCGGTCAAAGGAAGCAGAGGCTCCTCCGCGGCGGCAGGATACCACGGCTGCCGCAGGCTTGCCGGCATACAGGGCCGACTTGCAGTAAAAAAGCCTGTCCAGAAAAGCCGTCAGGCGGGCACTGGGACCGGCATAATAGACAGGGGATCCGACCACAAGGCCGTCTGCTCCCTTCAGGAGTTCTATGGTATCATTGACGGCATCGTCCTTGAACACACAAAGCCCTGTCTTGATGCACTTGTTGCAGGCAATGCAGTCCTGGACAGGAGCAGTGCCGCACTGCACAAGCTCAGTTTCAACATCAAGCTCATGGAGGCGGTTTGCAACTTCCATAAGGGCAGTATAGGTACACCCCTTTTCGTGGGGGCTGCCGTTCACAAGCAGTACTTTCATGGTTTTCTCCTTCTGTGCCCCTGTGCGGGGCTGAAACGTTTTTGACAACAGCAAAATGGCCGTGTGCAGCGTGCACAATGACATACACGCAGACACGCAAAGGACATGTACAAGGGGCTACAAGCAGGAATCAGCGTTCGCCAAGAGGGCGGAATACAGGAGTACGGCTGCGTTCCAGAGGATCCCCCAGGCGCATGCGCTGCAGAATTTCCTTCACTTCAAGCACTCTCTCTTCCCCGCCCCTTGTCAGCAGCAGCACCACATAAAAGCGGCCGCTCTTTTCCAGTTTGGACCGGAATCCTTCCGCCTCAAGGCGCATGCGCATGTCTTCTGCCTTGGACTTTGACTTGTATGCCGCAATCTGGAAGACAAAATCATACATGTCGGCCTTCATGGCCGGTGCTTCCTGCGGCCCGGAGGCAGTGGCAGGGCTCATGCCCGGAGTCTGGGCCACAGCATCCTCGCCTGACCTGCCAGTGGGAACAACAGGCTTCAAGGGACGTATCTGCCCTGGCTCGGGGATCTTTTCCCCGGGAGCTGCCCTGAGAACGCGGGAAAACATCAGTTCCTGCGGCTTCAGGATGGTTTCCTCAGGCGCTGGCGCTGCTTCCTTTTCAGAGGCTTCCTTTTCGCCTTGCTGTTCGTCCCCTGCAGCTGCTTCCTGCTGTATCCTGGCCATGGGGCTCTGCAAGGCATGCTCCTGCTCCGCATCATAGCGTCCGTACAGAATGCCGCTCACAAAGGCTACGGGCATGAGCACCATCATGAGGCAGAAAGTATAAAAGATACGCTGTCCGGTCAGCCTTATCCCCTTCTGCCCGGAAGAATCGCTTTCCGGCTCCCTGACGCCATCTGCATCAGGCGCATCAGGAGATGATGCCGTATCATCTGCACTGTGCACAGGCTCGTAGGTGTTCTCTGCAGGCGTCACCTGTTGCTGAAAGAGACTGGTCGGCACGTGTTATAACTCCACTTCTTTAGCCAGGACTCCCGCCAGGCACAAAATCAGGCAAAAATTGCGTGTTACAGCAGGTGATATAGTTCGTCTACAGCCCCCAAAAAGTCAAGCAGCAAAAAATCTACCGCTCATCTGGCACGCCTATGGCCGGCAGCGTACAGCCCTGCCTGCCTGAAAGGCCACTGGCACAGCCTCATGCGTATCATTGCTTTTTTTTAGTAAGCCACCTATATTTAGCCGCATGAAAGCCCTTTTCCAGAGGCATACGGCTGCCCTTTTTGCCACAGGGCCGGCCATGCTTCACAGGGCTTTGCACGGCTTTTGCCTTTTCTTTGAGGATATTTTCAAAAAACTCATTGAAGCAGTAAAAACCTGCAATCATCCCTACGTTGTGCTGACAAAATACCGCAAGACATCAGACCGTTTTTCTGTCAGGGACTTTAGGCAGGCAGCCTGGCAGTCCGCCAAAGCAGAGGTATTTCATGCCACAATTCCTTTCTATCGGGCTCAGCCTGTTTTTCTTTGTCTTTGCCATGACAGCTACCTGCCATGCAGCTGATGCAGCCCATGAGGCCCAGGCCAAAGACCAGGCTACGCTCATTGTACACAACAAATCACACTACGAGCTGGTTGCCCTGCGCATCACCTCAGCCGATACAACAGGCTTTGCCCGTCTTGACCTGAATCCGGACGACGAGGACGAACTGGAAAATCCCGGCGGCACGGCCGCTGTCAGTATCGATCTCGGCCTGTATCTGGGCACATGGAAGGATATTCCCCTGGACAATGCCCAGAAGCTCACCCTTTCCGGCGACAGGGGAGAATTCCTGCTTGTCCAGGACCAGGCCGGCAACGAGACAAGCTACAAGGGCGATCTCAAGAGCCTTCTGCCGGAGAAGGATGCCAGGCCTGCCTGTTCCCTGGACGGCTTCCACACAGGCATGACCATGAAGCAGGTCTGCGGCCTGCTTGAGAACAAAAACGAAATGGAAGACGAGATTCTCCTTGCTTCCATGGGCTTTGCCAATACAGTCTGGAGCGCCCGCCTGTTTGCCAGCAAGGACAAGAACGGCAATGCTGACGATGCCGTCCTGGAAGGCGTGGAACTGCGGCAGAAGCTCACCAGGGAAACCCTTCTGGCTGTCATGTCCGACATAGCCAAAAGGAACCACTATGTCCCCTGGCAGGCAAGCCTGCCAGGCATGGAGCTGACCTTTTCCGACATGGCCGGCTATGACGACAAGGACAAGGAAGCCATCCTCTCATGCGCCCTGGACGCCTACCTGGCCCATTGCCACGGCAACATCTCCGTCCAGTATGTTCCTGCCGATGTAATGCAGAAGCTTGTCAACGCCGAAGTGCCGGACAAGGACATCCAGATCTATACCATCTCCACCCATGGCGCGAGCCAGACACTCATTGTGGAGATGACTGCCTATACATTTGAAGACATGAGGCAGTAGCCGGACTGCGCCCGGACTGCGCTGCAAAATCTCACAAAAAAGGACCTCTTCATGCAAAACGTGCATGGGAGGTCCTTTTTTCCTGCCTTGCTTTTTTCCTGCCTTGTAAGATGCGTGCCTTACAGGGATCCTTTTTCCTTCTTGCTCTTCACGGCATTCCTGAGCCAGCCATACCAGGCATCCATACCTTCGCCGCTGGTTGCCGAGACCTGGAAAATAGGCAGGTCCTTGTTCAGGCGGCGGGCAAACTGGCTGGCCCGCTCCACGTCAAAGCGGACGTAGGGCAGAAGATCCACCTTGTTGAGGATCATCGCCTTCGAGAGATTAAAGAGAAGGGGATACTTTTCAGGCTTGTCGTCGCCTTCGGTGACGGACAAAATGCCTATCTTGGCATCCTCGCCCAGGTCAAACTCCGTAGGGCAGACAAGGTTGCCCACGTTTTCGATAAAAAGAATGTCCAGATTCTGCATGTCCAGGTGCTCCATGGCCTTGAGCACCATATTGCTGTCCAGGTGGCAGCCGCCGTCGGTGTCTATCTGCACGGCCTGGCAGCCTGTGGCTGCCACACGGCGGGCATCATTGTCGGTCTGCAGATCGCCCTCGATGACAGCCATGCGGAATTCGGAGGCCAGGTCTGTCAGGGTGCGCTCCAGAAGCGACGTCTTTCCGGCTCCGGGGGAAGAAATCAGGTTGAGCGTCAGTATTCCCTTGACGCGCTCATGCACGACCATGGCCAGCTTGTCATTGGCTTCCAGTACATTACGAACCACAGGAATTTCCATGAAATTCTCCTTTGAAAAAAAACTTGCCGGGGATGGCAGGACTTATTCCCCTTCTATCCAGACGACCTGAAGTTCTTTGCCCTGAAGCACTTTGTGGCCGAAAACTTCCCCGCATCCCGGGCAGGGCGTGAGCTCCTTGGCTATGGAGGCGCCGTCAAATTCGGTACCGCAGGAACCGCAGGCAAGGCGCAACGGCACAGGCTCAATTTCAAGCCTGGCGCCCTCATGCTCAGTTCCGGCTATGAGATTCTCAAATCCGAAAGCCAGGGCATCGCTGACGACTCCCGATATGGCACCGACCTGCACCCGCAGCATTTTCAGCCTGGTGCAGTTGTGCCTGGCCAGTTCGTCCCTGGCAATATCCAGCATGCCGGATGCCAAAGCAAGTTCATGCATACGCTACCCTTTACAATGTCCTTCACACGCAGGACAGGCTCCTGCCACAAACCACAAAAAAGCCTGCCGGCCACTAGGGCAAACAGGGAAAACGATCTTGAACAAAAACAAATCTGCCGGAATATGCAGAGGTTATCCCCTGGCATGCTTCCTTTTCATGCATCCACTCATGCATCCTTCCACCGGACCACGGGGAAGAAACGGCAGGGAAGCATGACTGCTTCTATCTTGCCATTCCATACAGATGTTGTACAGTCTTCAAGAGGTTAATTCAATTGGTGCGGCTGTCACGCCGCCCGGTCATCAGACTCTGAAATCACGCATCTCATACTGTTCCAGCCATGGCGGAACAAGGGGCTTTTGTGAAAAAGATTCTCATAGGTCTCGTTGCTACTGTAGTTATTTTGGTGGTGGCACTGGTCGCCCTCAACAAGCAGCTCAAAAATCCCCAGCAGGAGACTTCCGTCACGGAAAAGCAGAATACGGAACAGGACAGGCTCCCGCCTTTGTCCGCGCTGACAGGGAAGGACAAGGAAACAGGGCAGGCCGGCCTTATGCCGCTTCCAAAGAAGGCTGAGGAAGACAGCAAGCCCGAGGCCGACACAATTGTTTCCATAGACGGCGAAAGCAGCGAAAAACTGCCGCCCCTGGACAATTACGTGCTTCTGCCGGTGTCAAAGCCCAAAAACGATTCGGCGAAAACGCCTGAGCAGCCTGCACAGGCTTCCCAGGATCAGTCCGCTCAGGATCAGCAGCCTGCCAGGGCAGAGGAAACAGCCAGGCCTGGTGCCAGTGAAGAAAATTCAGAGGCAGGCAGTCCTGCTCCCCTTGCCGGAGCCGCGCAAAGTCCTGAGCCTTCTGCATCAGGCGCGCCTGCGCCGGCAGCCAGGCTCACGGACAGCTCACGGCAGGAACTGACAAACATGCTGGCAGCAAGCCAGCCAGAAAAGCCACAGGCCGGCCAGCCGGGGAATTTTACCGGACAGTCCCCTGCAGCACAGGCAGGCCTGCCGGCAGCATCATCCGGCAGCGAAGTAACAGCACCAGTCTCCCTGCCCAAAAAAGACTCAGCGCCTGCCGTTCAGGCCGGTTCTGCGGACAATTCCGGCACGCCGGACATGAAGGCAGGGAACGAGGCAGCTGAGCAGGCCGGCAGGGCAGGAACAGCTCCTGCCACAGAAGCAACTGCACCGGTTTCCCTGCCCAAAAAGGACACAGCGCCTGCAGCTCAAAGCAAGCCCGGCAAATCAGACAGCAAGGCAGACAGCAGGGCAAAGGATGCAAAAGCAGAAAAGGCTGACCATGCCGGAAAGGCAGGAAAGCCGCAGCAGAAGCAGGAACAGGGAACAGCCAGGGGAGCACAGCCAAAGATCGTCATCTTTTCCCGTCAAAACGGGGCTACTGTGCGCATCACCATGGACAGGAAAATTCCCTACAAGCAGATGATCCTCACCAATCCTGACAGGCTGGTTATCGATATTGCTGGCGACTACAAGAACATGCAGTCCCCTGCCTTTCCGGAAAACGACTTTGTCTCAGGCATCCGCATAGGGCATTATGACAACCGCACCCGCTTTGTCTTTGACCTGAAGGAAGCGCCGGCAAGGCACCATATAAACCAGTCTGGCGACCAGAAGCGCCTGGATGTCCGCCTTGACAAATAAAGCCTTCTGCCCAGCAGGCCCCTTACCGCAAAAACATTTATCTTATGAGCAATATCATCAGCTTTTTTCAGCGGCTCTTTAACCGCACCACAGACAGGGAAACAGCGCTTGGCAAATTCACCGAGCGCTACAGGCAGTTCAAGGACCTTCTGGAAGCAAATGCCCAGATAGCGCGCATCCTGGCCCTGCTTGATACGGTCTACCACGGCAACAAGCAGCTGGAAACCGTCCAGATACGCCACGAGATACGGCGCGGCATAGCGGCTGCCAGGATCATGTCCGATTCGCTTAATGCCCTCTCGGGCAACAGATACACCAGCCTGAACGACAGCCTGGAAAACATCGCCTCAAGCATCGAAAAGGAGATGCATGCCTGCGAGTCGGAGGAAGTCCGCGTCCTGACCCTGCCCTTGCAGCAGGTTGACTCCAGCATGGCTTCCTCAGTCGGAGCCAAAAATGCCAACCTTGGGGAACTGGGCAACATCGTCAAAATGCCCATTCCCCTGGGCTTTGCCATCACCACCAGGGCAGGCGAGCTCTTCCTGCGCAAGAACCCAGGTCTTTTTGACCGCATACAGCGCGAGCTTGCCTCCATTGATATAGACGACCCGTCAACAGTACAAAAAGCCAGCAACAACATCCTGCAGGCCATCCTGAAAACGCCTGTGCCCATTGACGTGGCCAGTGCCATCATTGCCACTTATGACAAGATATTCTGCAACCAGGATGTGCCGGTGGCCGTGCGCTCCTCTGCCATATCCGAGGACGGCGTGCAGTCCTTTGCAGGACAGTACCTGTCACTCTTAGGCGTGCAGAGGGACGGGCTGCTTGATGCCTTCAAGCGCGTCTTTGCCAGCATGTATTCGGCCCGGGCCCTTTCCTACAGGCTTGTCAACGGGCATGAGCTGAGTTCTGCAGGCATGGCCATGGTCTGCCTTAAAATGGTCAGGGCCCAGAGTGCCGGCGTGGCCTTTTCCAGGCATCCGGTCAACCTGCGCTCAAACGACGTTCTCATCAACGGCGTCTGGGGCCTGGGCGAAGCCGTGGCGGACGGCTCTGCACTGCCTGACGAGTGGCTTGTGTCGCGGGCAACCATGACCATCACCAGGGAGCACATTGTAGACAAGCTTACCCGTGTCGTTTTGCGCAATGAAAGGAATGCCGACGGATCCAGCGGAAAGCTTGTGCAGCAGATAGAGGAAGTGGAAGAGATGATGCAGCATCTCCCCTGCCTCACACAGGAACAGGTTCTTGCCATTGCCAAGGCTGCCATCAAGCTGGAACTGCACTACCAGTATCCCCAGGACATAGAATGGGCCATTGACGAGGACGAACAGCTTCTTTTCCTTCAAACAAGGCCCATGGGCTTTGATACAACCAGTGCTGACGAGCGCACGCCCGAGCTCAAGGACATTAAGCCCATTATCCGTTCTGCCGAAGTAGCGGCCAAGGGCGTTGCCTGCGGCAAGGTCATGGTCATGGATCCCGACGAGGACATGACCCATTTCCCGGAAGGCTGGGTGCTGGTTCTCACGCACTCTTCCCCCCATGCCACGGTCGTCATGCAGAGGGCCTGTGCCATCATAGCCGAAGTCGGCTCGCTCACAGGCCATATGGCCTCTGTCTGCCGTGAATACGGCGTGCCTACGCTTATCAATACGCCCGGCGCTTCCACCCTGCTCAGGGACGGCCAGCTGGTGACAGTGGATGCCTTCAAGGGACGCGTCTTTGACGGGGAAATACCCGAGCTTCTTGAGCTGCGCATCTCAAGGCCTCCTGTTGCCAACACGCCTGCCATGGCCTTTATGCGCCGCATGGCTCCGCATGTCCTTCCCCTGCATCTTGTAGACCCGAGAGGCGACACCTTTACGCCCGAGCACTGCACATCCCTGCATGACATCATGCGCTTCATCCATGAAAAGTCCTATGCCGAGATGTTCATGCTCTCCGACTCCGTATCGGACAGCTCTGCCAACGTGGCCACGCGCTTTTCCGGCCCCATTCCCCTTGACCTCTATATCATTGACCTTGGCGGCGGGCTTAAGGATCCGGAAGCCCATGTCTGCCTGCAGGAAGACGTCACCTGCTATCCCTTCCGGTTTGTCCTGTCAGGCATGCTCGCCCCCGAAGTCCAGGCAAAGGGGCCGCGTCCCATTAACATGCGCGGCTTTATCTCGGTCATGGGACACAGTGCCTTGGGGCCATCTGCAGGCGAGCGTTTCGGCGATCACAGCTACGCCATCATCTCGGACCGCTATCTTAATTTTTCATCAAGGGTCGGCTACCACTATGCCATCCTGGACAGCTGGTGCGGCAATACCGTCTCCAAAAACTACATACGCTTTGAATTTGCAGGCGGTGCTGCCGGATCGCTGCAGCGCGAGCGCCGTGTGCGCTGCATAGGGCTCATACTGAAGGAGCTTGGCTTCAGGGTGTCCATTATCGCCGACAGGGTGCAGGCCAGGTACCAGAAGTATCCCAGGGACCAGATTGCATCCAGGCTGGACCAGATCGGGCGCCTGCTTATCATGACAAGGCAGATGGACATGCTCATGACCAGCGAGGAAGCCGTGCAGACCTTTGCCTCAAACTTCCTGAACGGGAAATACCACTAGCTGCTGCTACACCATCCCCTTCTTATGGCCAGTACCACCTCATCTGAACAGCACAGCGAACAGGATCTTGTCAGCAGGGACTTCCTTCTGCTCTTCACACTTGCCACCTTCAGCGGGTGCTATCTCGCCATATACTACTGCTTCGAGCAGTGGATGGAACGGGTGCTTGTCTCTCCCGGCTGGCGCGGCATACTGCTTGGCGCCCTCTTCGGCATGGTCATGGTGACGCGCCCTTTTGCCACCATTGCCCTTCTCAAGGCCAACAAGCTCCCGCCCATGATTGCCTCCCTTGTGGTGAGCAGCGGCGTCTTGTTTATCTACCAGTTTCTGCCGCCAGGATCCCCGTTCTTTGAATGGGAACTGCTGGCAGTGCGCATCATCCAGGGCTTTGCGCTGGCCGTCTTTTCTTCCTGCACCATTTCCCTGCTGGTCAGCAGCATTCCGCCTGGACAAAGCGCCAGGGGCTATGCCCTTTTTTCCCTGTCCTTTCTCATTCCCTATGCCCTGATACCAACCATAGGCGAATTTCTGCTGCCCATTGTAGGGGATGAACCGGCACTTTTTGCCTGGACAAGCTCCCTGCTCATACCATCCCTGCTTATACTCTACCTCATGCGGGAAAAGCTGCGCGAGCCCGAGATAGCCGTCAGCCTGAAGGAAGATTTTCAAAGCTACCGCAAAAAACTGCTCCACAATGTCCGCCATTCCGGCCTGGGGCTTGCCTTCCTGGCCATAGGGTGCTTTGGCCTCTGCACCAATACCTGCATCTATTTCATGAAGGGGCTGTGCTCCATCACGGGCGGGGATCCGACACAGTTTTTCTTCTACTACACAGTCACCATGATGATAGTGCGCGTGCTGTTCAGCCGCCAGCTTGACGGACTGCCGCGCTACCGCGTCGTGCCCTTCGTCGCTGTCACAATGGCTTCAGGCCTGCTCTGCATAGTCTGGGGGCCTCTCTGGCTGTATGTGCCTGGAACAATTCTCTACGGCGTCTCCCTGTCCCTGCTCTATCCCTTGCAGGCATCAGGCATATATGACAGGTCTACGCCTGAGACACGCACAATCAATTCCAACATCATGACCACCATGCTGGATACGGCGGCCCTGACATCGCCCCTGCTTGGCGGCGCCATTTTAAGCTCAGGCTTAAGCTACAGGGCAGTCATCAGCATGGGGGCCTTTGCTACCTTTATGTCAGGGCTTCTTTTTTCCATTGACGGGTTCAGGCTAAGACGCAGGAGATGACAATCGTATGCTCATTCCCACAAAACAGACCATGCATTGTCATACATTCTCTGCAAAAGATACTCTGCTCTTGGGGCATACCCTGTCATATATGTCTGACATGGGTTATAGTTACGGTTCTTCCATGGGCATAATGTCAGCCTCAATCTCCTGTTGTGAAAGCATAAAACGTGCCACCCCCCCCGAAAAATATTATAAATTCAAATACTTAGACTATTTTTACACCCTTTTTTCTAC
>CAVJEZ010000038.1:0-12982 GCA_963648625.1 Odoribacter splanchnicus | reverse complement strand
GGGCGTGGATAGGCACATAAATTTCCGCAAGAGGCTCTGACTGCGTCATGTCATCAGTCAGAGTGGCTCGTTTGCTTTGTCAGTCCTTCATTGTTCCGCCACTGCTCAGGAAGATAAACTGCTCAACGCTTAATTCCTCTGCCCGGACAGTAAGGGGAAGTTCCAGCTGTGACAGCCTGTCCAGAAGATCTTCCCTGCCATTTTTGCGAAACACCCCGCCCAGCTGCTTGCGGCGCTGCGAAAAGCACAACTTTATCACTTTTGCCAGGGCCTCAGGCTCCGCCGGCAGCTTTTCCTCAGGCAGGGGCTTAAAGGACAGAACAGCAGAGTCCACCTTCGGGGGAGGCGTGAAGGCAGAAGGCCCGACAATAAAGGCCATGCGCGGCACCCAGAATGCCTGTGTCCAGACGGACAGGGCGCCATAGTCCTTTGTGCCAGGCGCTGCTGCCAGGCGCTGGCCCACTTCCTTCTGCACCATAAAGGCTGCCTTTGTCAGGCTGCGGCATCTTGAAGCAATATCCCAGAGCATGGGCGATGCGACATTATAGGGAAGGTTGCCGGCAAGCTTCCAGTCCCCTTCAAGATCTTCCCATGGAAAGGCCAGCGCATCCATGCACCTGACTTCCGTGTCTGGCAGGTTTTTACCCGCATGAAACCCGGCCCAGTGGCTGTCCTTTTCAAGCAGGAGAAGCCTTTTGTGGGGCAGTGCCTGCAAAACATCTGTCAGGGCTCCGGGCCCGGGTCCAATCTCAAGAACCTGATCGCCTTCTTCAAGGTCAAGCAGATCGGCTATGCGCCTGCATATGTCCGGCCTGCGGAGAAAATGCTGGCCCAGGCTTTTCTTGGGCGCCGGACTGGCGCAACTGGCTTCTTTCATATCGTAAACCATGCCTTGTCAGTTATGCCTTGTCAAAGCGGTCAAACGTCACCATCATGCCGGCCCTGCCCTGGGTAGCCGAGCGCAGCCTGGTGGAAAAGCCAAACAGCTGGCGCATGGGGGCAGTGCCATGCACTGTCTTGATGCCTGCCTGATCCTCCATGCCGTCCACTCTGCCGCCCACGGATCCGAAAAGCCCTATGGCAGAGCCAAGCTCGCTCTCGGGCATGGTCATGGTCACACGCATGACAGGTTCCAGGATGACAGGATCTGCTTTGGAGAGGGCCTCTTTCAGGGCCTGATGCGCTGCCATGTGGCAGCCAGGCACGGTGTTTGCGCCGTCCTTTTTCTCTATGGCCGTGATAACGACTTCCACATCGGTCACAGGATAGCCGGTCAGATCGCCGCTTTGCAGGCAGTCCTTTGCGCCTTCCAGGGCAGCGGCCACAAACTGCGGCTGTATGACAAGGGCGGCTTCCTTGCTGTCCTTGGGCAGAAAGTCTCCTGTCCGCACAATATTGCCTTCGCCCCTGGCCCTGGGCATGACTGTGAGTGAGACATTGCCGTAATGGGCCTGCTCTCCCAGCTCCCTGTCAAAGACATACGAGGCAGAAGCCTCCTTTGTGGCAGTCTCGCGCAATGTGACCTTGGGCGCGCCTGTCCTGGGCTCTATGCGGTATTCCCTGCGCAGCCTTTCCAGCGTCACGTCCAGATGCAGCTCTCCCATGCCGGAGAGCGTCCTGAGCCCGCTTTCTTCTTCTACATGGGCAATGAGCGTCGGGTCTTCCTCGCAGTAGCGTGCCAGCGCTTCGTCCAGGATTTTCCCCTCGTCGGCATTGCGCGGCTCAAGGGCAATGGTGATGACCGGGGCCGTGCTTTCTATGGATTCAAGATGCAGCAGCGGGCCGTCGGTATAGGTGTCGCCAGTATGGGCGCTCCGCAAGCCTATGACAGCCAGTATGTCGCCTGCTGAGGCAGTGTCTGCCTGCTCCATGTGGTCGGCATGCAGCCTGACAAGGCGTCCTGTGCGGTCCTTTTTGCCGGATGCCGTGTTGGTGAGCTGTGTGCCTTCGGTACAGGATCCCTGGTAGATGCGCATAAACGACGTCTTGCGGCCGTTTTCCATGACTACCTTGAAGACAAGCCCTACAAAGGGCGCCTTGGGATCGGCAGCAAGCTCAATGCTTTTCCCCTTGTCGTCCATGGCTGTCTGCCCGCAGTCAAGTGGGGAGGGCAGGTAGGCAACTACGGCATCCAGAAGGGGCTGTACGCCGGCATTGCGCAGGGCTGATCCTGCCAGCACGGGCGTGATTTTCCTGGCAAGCACTGCCCTGCGCAGGGCCTGCTGTATCTGCGGAATGCTTACGTCTCCGCCCAGATACTCTTCCAGAAAGGCATCGTCCTGATCGGCAATGGCATTGAGAAGGAACTCCCTGGCTTCCTCTGCCTCAGCCTTCATATCGTCAGGAATGTCCTGCCTGTGTATGGTCTGCCCTTCGTCTTCTGCAGCAAAGGTCAGCATTTCCATGGAAAGCAGGTCAATGGTGCCCGCAAAGCTGTCCCCGGCCCCGACGGGCAGGACAACGGGAACGGCATTGGCATAGAGGCGCTTGCGTATGGCAGAGACTGCGGCTTTGAAATCGGCCCCCGGCCTGTCCATCTTGTTGATAAAGGCAAGCTTGGGCACCCCGAACTGCTCGGACTGGCGCCATACAGTCTCGGACTGCGGCTCGACGCCGGAAACGGCGCAGAAGACGCCCACAGCCCCGTCCAGCACGCGCAGGCAGCGCTCCACTTCTATGGTGAAGTCCACGTGGCCTGGCGTGTCAATGAGGTTGATCTGGTGGTTTTGCCAGTGCGTTGTCGTGCACGCAGAACAGATGGTGATGCCCCGTTCCTGTTCCTCGGGCATAAAGTCCATGGTAGCCGTGCCGTCATGAACCTCGCCCATGCGGTGTATCTTGTTGCTGTAGAAAAGGATGCGCTCGGTCAGCGTTGTTTTGCCCGCATCAATGTGGGCAATGATGCCGATGTTGCGGATAGCAGAGATGTCCATGGAAATCTCCTGGCAGGGGGCAGGGAACCCCGGGAGAAAAAATTATTCCTGGCCTGTGTTAAGCCCGAATCCGACCCTGTGCGTCAAAAAGAAGCTGCGGCCTAGGCCGTGATGCAGCCAGAAGCCCTCGCATCCCGGAGCCAGGGCCAGCGGGGCCATGGTGAGGGAAAAGAGGTTGCCCGCACTGGCAAGGCAGTGGCTGCGGACAGCATCAGGGGCTGCATAGAGGGCGTCAGGCGAGACAGGCTCCTGGTTGGTCAGCGCCCTGGAAACGGTTTTTTCGCCCTGGGCAAAGCGCAGTACGTCCAGGTTGAAGTGTTCCGGCCTGGGTATGGTCAGCACCGGCTCCCTGCGCTCTTCAAAACAGGGCATGTTGAGCGTCCTGGCCTGCCTGCGGACCATGTCCAGCTCCCCTTTGTGCAACAGGACAAGGCGTCCCGGGCCAGGCTGCGTTTCCTCAAGCAGGGCGCAGAGTTCGGCCAGGGAGAGGGAGAGCACCGTATTGATGCCGGCCAGCTCGCAGGTAGCCAGAACCTGGGAGGACGGCTCCCCGTCCACGCAGACGCAGGCAATCTGCGGCACGCCGCTCAGTATGGCAGGCATCAGCGCTGCCAGAAGCCTTGCAGAAGCCGTATAGTCCGGAGTCAGGGCAATGACGGCCCAGGGGGCGCAGAAGACGGAGCGTGCCCGCCAGAAGCCGGACAGGGGATCGTTGCGCTCCTCATGCAGTATTTCCCTGACAGGCTCGTCGTAGCGGAAATACATAGCAATGGCTGTCTTGACAGCGGCCCTGCACAGGGGATCAAGCGCTTCGTAGGCATCGGCAAACTTTTCGTCCGCTGCAAGCCTGTCCTTGGTCCACTCCGGCCATTCGGCCTGAGCCGTGCAGTCAAACTGCGGCTGCCTGCCTTCTTCATGTATGCCCATGGCTTATCCTCCCTTTGCTGTCCGGGACTGTCCTTCTCCTGCCTGCCGGCCCTGGTTCCTAGTTCTTGAGCGCTCCGAGCCAGTCGCGCAGGCTGTCCAGCTGGTCATGGACGGACTTGGGGCCCGTGCCTCCCGGCGTTTCCCTGCGGCGCACGGCAGCATGGCAGTCCAGGACGGCGTAGATTTCATCGTCAAAGCGGCTGTCCAGCTTTTTCAGCTCGTCAAGGGAAAGCTCTTCAAGCGTGCAGCCTTTCTGCTCGGCCAGGGCAACGGCATGGCCTGTGATATGGTGTGCCTGGCGGAAGGGAATGCCCCTGCTGACAAGGTAGTCGGCCATTTCGGTCGCATTGAGGAAGCCCTTGCGGCAGGCTTCTTCCATGCGGTCCGTATTGAAGGTGATTTCTGAAAGCATGCCTTCCATGACGCTGAGCGACGTTGCCACTGTATGGCTGGCATCCATGAAGCCTTCCTTGTCTTCCTGCAGGTCGCGGTTGTAGGCAAGGGGCAGGCCCTTGACAACGGTGAGCAGGCCCATGAGGGAGCCGGTGACGCGCCCGGTGCGGCCGCGCATCAGCTCGGCAACGTCAGGGTTCTTTTTCTGGGGCATGATGCTTGAGCCGGTGGAATAGCCGTCAGAGAGCTTGATATAGCCGAAATTGGGATTGGCCCAGAGAATGAGCTCCTCGCAGAGGCGCGAGAGGTGCGTCATGATAAGATCGGCATCAAAGAGGGCCTCAAGCACAAAGTCGCGGTCCGATACGGCATCCATGGAATTCTGGTATATGGACTCAAAGCCCACGTCCTCGGCAACAGAGACCGGATCCAGAGGATAGGTGGTGCCGGCAAGGGCAGCTGCGCCCAGAGGAGAGGTGCGCACGCGGTGCAGCGTGTCGCCTATGCGGTGGTAGTCCCTGTGGAACATCCAGGCATAGGCCAGAAGATGATGGGCCAGGCTGATGGGCTGGGCAGGCTGGAGATGGGTGCAGCCCGGCAGGATATGGTTGACATGCATCTGCGCCCTGTCAGTGATGCGCTGCACAAGCTGGGCCAGCTTTTCCTGCCACTGCGTCATGCAGTCTGCCACAAAGAGCCTGAAGGTAAGGCCCACCTGGTCGTTGCGGCTGCGCCCGGTGTGCAGGCGCTTGCCCACGTCGCCCACGATTTCCGTGAGCCTGGCCTCGATGTTCATGTGCACGTCTTCAAGCTCGGGACGCCATTCAAAACGGCCGCTGCGGATTTCCTCGGCCACGCTGTCCAGTCCTTCCACCAGCGTCTCGCCCTCGGACCTTGTCAGGATGCCCTGCCTTGCAAGCATGCGGGCATGGGCCTTGGAGGCGCGTATGTCCTGCTGCCACAGGTTTTTGTCATAGGAGACGGATTCCGTATAGGCGGCAACGGCTTCTTTCGGGCCTTCTGAGAAACGGCCTCCCCAGCTGGCATTTGTCTTCATAATAGTTGTCCCTCCAATTGAGACCGGCAGGCTGGACACAGGGCCTGCCATTGCTTCCCGGATGATGGCTTTGCTGCTGGCTTGCAGCGGCCTGTCAGGACAGGCACGCAGCCTGCTGCAAAAAAGCGCCTGTGCCTGACTTGTCTGCTATGAGAAAATACCAAGATATGGCCAAAAGTCAAAAGAATGATCCCGCTTTCTGGCCCTGTTTTTGCATATTGCGCCCTGAAGGGGCCTCAAAGGCCATTTCAGGCGCTTTGCAGGCGCAGGATGCGGCCCATTTCTGCATCAGGCTTCGGAAAAGAGTACGGCGGCTTCTTGCCCAAAACGGCTCAGTGTGGCAAAAAAGCCATGCACAGCTTTTTTTGCCGCAGGATGCATGCGCCGCAGGATGTCTGTACCGCGGCAGAAGCTGTATGCTTCGCCGGAACAGGGTGTTTTGTCCCCTCTGTTGTGTACTATTTGCGGGTAAAAGGTATACTTGTATGTCTCTTTTCATGCAGCAGCAGCTGAAACTGCATCAGACGCTGAAACTGACTCCCCAGCTGCAGCAGGCCATACGGCTTTTGCAGCTGTCCCATCTTGAGCTTGCGGAAAAAGTGAGCCAGGAACTGGAAGAAAATCCCTTTCTGGAGGTCAAAGAGCAGCAGCCAGAGGAAACAGGGCCCCAGGAAGAGGACAGGCGCACCCCGGAAGCCGATGACAGCGTGTACGAGCAGGAAGCAGCCAAGAATGCCGACTGGGAAGAGTACATAGGCGATTTTTCCTCTGCTCCAAAGGAAGCGGGGCAGCAGGAGGTTCAGGAAGAGACGCTGACCCTTGAGCAGCGCCTGAGCGAAAGGACCACGCTGGCAGGGCATTTGCTGTGGCAGCTGCACCTGGCCAGCTTCAGCGAAGAGGAAATAAAAATCGGCGAGTGCATCATCGGCAACCTTGAGTCCAACGGGCGCCTTTCGGCAAGCAATGCCGAGCTGGCAGAGCTGGCCGGCACCACGGCCGACAAGGTGAAGGACATGGTCAGCCGCATACAGGTCTTTGATCCTGTGGGCGTTGCCTGCAGGACATTGCAGGAAAGCCTGCTTGTGCAGGTAAAAAGCCGCGGCCTGGACAAGGATGCCGTCCTGGTCTCTATCATCTCGGATCATCTGGAAGACCTGGAAAACGGGCAGCTTAAGGCGGTAAAAAAACTCTTCAGGCTCAATGACGACGATTTGCGCGAATATGTTGCCGTGATACGCAGCCTGGACCCGATGCCGGGATCCGACATGGGCGGCGGCGAGCCCCAGTACGTAAGCCCCGATGCCACTGTCTTCAAGGTGGGCGACGAGTTTGTCATCCTGCTCAATGACGACAATGTCCCCTCCCTGTCCATTAACGACGAGATGCTTGAAAAGTGCTGCACCCAGGAAAAGGAAGGCTCGGGCGAGGAGAAGGCAAGGGACAGGGCCTATTGTGCCGAAAAGCTGCGCGATGCCAAAAACCTTGTCAGCAGCCTTGAATACCGCAGGCGCACCCTGTACAGGACCCTGGAAAGCATAGTGCGCCACCAGCGCGAATTTTTTGAAAAGGGCCCCAAGGGGCTGAAGCCCCTGGTGCTCAATGACGTCGCCCAGGACATCAATATGCACGAGTCCACCGTCAGCCGCATTACCACCAGCAAGTATGTGGCGACGCGCTTCGGCACCTTTGAGCTGAAGTACTTTTTCAACTCGGCAGTTTCTGCTGCCGACGGTTCTGACGCTGTGGGATCCGAAGGGGTACGCGAAGAGATACGCGAAATGGTTGCCAGTGAGGATCCGCAAAATCCCCTGAGCGACGAGGCCATTGCCTCCATGCTTAATGAAAAGCTGGGCATACAGATTGCCCGCAGGACAGTGGCCAAGTACAGGACAGTGCTCGATATTCCCTCTTCCTCCAAAAGAAAGAAGCGCTTTTAGTTTTTTGATGCTATATCCTTCCAATTATAAGATTCCCTGCAACCAAGAGCGCGGGTATGATTCCCCAGAGAATCGACACAAGCATCGTTCTCACAGCGTATGCTTTGAACTTGAGCAACGCCCTTCAAGAGCCCTCCGGAAGTATGGTAACGGACGTCTTACCATTCGTCTGGGAGACGTGCCTGTATGGATTACCTCCCAGGATGGAAGAACACATGGTATAGAGTGGACCTGGAAAGACCTTCTTGCTTTTTTTACATCAAACTGGGTTTGGTTGCTGAATGAGCAGGGACTGCCCTTGCCCTTGGAGTATTCCCCCGATATTTTTGCCGGAACAGCAGCTGACATCTGGGACTCTTTAGCCAGAAACAACAAGACGGAGTTTACCAGGGAGCAAAAACGGAGCCTGCGTTCGTTTTGCTTGCGGCATGACCTGGCAGAAGCGGCCCCTGGAATTGTATTGCCATCGCTTTTTATACTGCGTCTGGGGAATCTGCTGTTGTTTTCTTCTGCGAAAAAACAGGTGCTGATACCAGTCGGGGAAGGATACGAGATACTAAGCCGTGTCGGCGACATTATTTACAGGTGGATGCTTCCCTATGCAGATGAAGCGACACAGCCGTTGCTTGATGCGTGGATGAAGCGTGACCAGGATGCCAGGGATATTATTGCCCGCAAGGAACACCTTCTGGCCAGAATGGACAGGGAAAGTTTTGACAAACTGTCTTCACAAATAAGTCATCCCTGGAACAACAGCTGGAATGGTCCTGTTATGCGGGAAAGCGCCATATTTGCTGCCGCCCGCATGAGTGCCGGGTTTGTCTCTGTTGCCCAGCAGGCAGATATTTTGAAGGCAATCAAAGCCTGTCCTGTTGCAGATACCACTCTAATCGACAGGCTTAGCCGGCATCTGGGCTCATCAGGCTTGTTGTCTGCTGAGTTTGATGATGGGCAAACAGCATATTCTCAAGGATATGCTCTGGCACAAACATTGCGTGACTGTCTCCATAATGACAACAGCCAGTCAGCCTCCGTTGTAGATCCTGAAAAGTTGCTTTCGGAGTGTGGTGTCCGGATTCAGGAGAAGGAATGGCCAGAAAGCTCGCTTGATGCCCTGTCATGCTGGAGCAGGGACCATGGTCCGCTGATACTGCTCAATGTTGCAGGCGGAAAACGTTGTTCGCATGAATATGGCCGCCGGTTTACCCTGGGACATGAATTATGCCATCTTTTGGTAGATCGGGGGCATGCCATGGATTTGGTAGATGTCCTCGGCGGGGGAATGCCTGGCTTTATTGAACGGAGAGCCAATGCCTTTGCGGCAGAACTTCTTCTGCCGCAGGAACTGGCTTCTATGGAGTTCAGGAACAGTACTGAGGAATGTTCTGTGCTTCTTCTTCGTCTGCGTGACAAATACAGGATTCCACGCAAAACAGCTGCTTCCCAGATTTTCAATTCTTCTGCGAAGAGCATAATGACCAGGGAGCAATACGCCTTTTTTAGCAAGGAAGTACATGACTGGCCGGATAAGGATTTTTAAGAAAAGCACATAAAATCAAATACTTTTTGGGCATCGCGGGCTTCTCTGGGGGGATTTGTGGAGAATTGATGAAATTTGCATACCGCCATTCTCGTCCCATGATGAAGGAAGTTTTGTCCTGCCCACAAAAGTCACGAAGAGCCTTTTAATCCTGCCAGATGGCAAAAGCCTTTGGCTGGGCCTGAAAAAAGCTGTTTTTGCCCTGTCTCTTTCATTGACAATTTACGGGAGCTTTGCGATCCTGAAAGCGCAGACAGCAGAAGGTTTTGCTGCCATGCTTCCGATTAAGCCCTCTCCGTGAAAAAACAGCTGAACTGCCGCATGGCAGGCCGCATAACAAGCCGCATAAGACGGATATTGCAGACGGGCCTGGCAGGAATGTTTTCAGGACGATTGCGCAGGACAGCCGCCATCCATGGAGAAACACACCGGAGGACATATGAATATTTCCTTCACCTTCAAGAATTTTGAGGCTTCCGAACACCTGAAGAAGTACGCCCGCCGCCGCATGGAAAAGCTGGGACGCTTTTTTGGCAAGGCCAGCGGCCTGGAAGTGGGCGTTGTCCTGACTGTGGACAAGATACGCAACATCTGCGACGTCACAGTGGTCGGCGAAGGACTGCACCTGGCAGCCAGGGAGCAGACCAATGACATGTACGCAGCCATTGACCTTGTCTACGACAAGCTGGAAAGCCAGATTAAGAAGCATGTGTCCCGCGTGAAGGAACAGCGCCGCCAGGCACGCAATGCCACTCTCGACGTGTTTACCTACAACATGGATGGCGAGGAAGAGGCCGACAACCCCGTGACCAGCCGCATCAGCATGAAGCCCATGCACGTGGAAGAGGCCATGCTGCAGCTTGACGGCTCGGGCAGCGACTTCTTTGTCTTCTTCAATGACGAGGCCAGGCGCGTCAATGTCATCTACCGCCGCCGCAACGGCGACTACGGCCTGATCGATCCCATCGTCTAGGCGGGGCTGGCAAAGCGCCTGTGCGGCATTGCCGGCAGTGCGCATTGCAATGCCATAATGCCTTTTGTAAATTTTTCGGGAAGGAACGCCATGAAGCATGGCCTCCTTCCCGTATATTCTCTTTTGCCGGAGCTTCCTTATGGCGGAAACAGCGCTTTTCCCCTCATCCTGCCCTGATGGCGGGACATCCTGTCCGGGCATGAATGCCGGCTCTTCTGCCGCGCCTTCTGACACCGGGACGGATGCCGTCCTGCCTGCAGCAGAGGAAAAAGAGGGAAAGGCTGAAAACAGCAGCCGGCCGGAAAACGGCACAAAGGGAGCCGCAGAGCAAAAGGAAGGCAAGAGCCTTAACCTCTGCCTTGTGACAGGCCTTTCAGGCTCGGGAAAAAGCACGGCCATGCAGGTCTTTGAGGATCTGCAGTACTTTACGGTGGACGGGCTTCCTTCCTCCATGATTATGGAGATGGCCCAGCTCATGGAAAGGCCGTCCATGTCTCATTTCAAGGGCATTGTGCTTGGCATTGACGTCAGGGCGGTCTGCTTTCTGGACGAGATCGGCGACATTATCGAAAAGCTGAAAAGCCGCGGCTACCATGTGCAGCTGATCTTTCTTGAGGCAGACACTCAGGAAATCATGCGCCGCTATGCCACCACAAGGAGGCCCCATCCCCTGGAGCATGAGGGCATAGGGCTTGAGGCGGCAGTGCTCATGGAGCGCAAGCGCCTGGCTTCCCTGCGCAGCATGGCCGACATGGTCATCAACACGACGCGCTGCTCCATCCATGACCTGCGCCGTGTTTTGCAAAAGCGCTTCAGGAACGGGCAGGTGGGCATGCGCTCGCTCAGGGTCTTTGTGCTGTCCTTTGGCTTCAAGCACGGCCTGCCCAAGGATGTGGACTACGTTTTTGACCTGCGCTTTCTGCCCAATCCCTATTTTGTGAGCGAGCTCAAGAGCAAGAGCGGGCTTGAGCAGGATGTGGCTGACTATGTCTTTGCCACGCCCAAGGCCAGGGAATTTCTTGGCAAGTTGCAGGACCTGCTCTTCTTTATCCTGCCGCTCATGGAAGCAGAAGGGCGCTACAGGCTGACCATTGCCTTTGGCTGCACAGGCGGGCATCACCGCTCCGTTGCCGTGGCAGAGGCCATAGGGCGGGCCTTGAAGCAGGCTGGCTACCCGACAGCCGTGGAACACCGCCATCTGGATCTCGGCTAGGGCATAAGGGCAAAAAAGAGCTGGCTGGCATTATTGCCTTTCCTGCTGATACAGGCTACTTTTCCAGTACTTGTAACAAAAGATTCTGGCACTTTTCGACAGGGGGATTTGCGTCATGGCTCATGAGTCGCAGGAGACAGTTGCCGGTTCCACGGAAGTGGGCATTATCGTGGTTTCGCACGCTGACTATGGTTCAGCCCTGCTGAAAACGGCCGAGTTTATCCTTGGTCCTTTAAGCGACTGCTCTTCCATCAGCGTGGACATAGGGCAGGAAGTGCCCGAGATTGTGCGCCGCCTGAAGGATGCCGCCCAGCGCCTTGACAAGGGGGCCGGCGTGATCATCCTGACGGACATGTTTGGCGGAACGCCCACCAACCTCGCTTTGTCCCTGCTGGCCACCCACAATGTGGAAGTGGTGACAGGCGTCAACCTGCCCATGGTCCTGAAAGTGTTTTCCTCAAGGACAACGCCTCTCAAGGAACTGGCAGGCGAGGCAAGCGATGCCGGCATCAAGGGCATCGTTGTTCCCGGCGCCATGCTGAAGAACCGCAACGTATAGGCGCAGCCTGAAGGCAGAGTTTTGGTATGTGGTTCCGGGTTGACAACAGGCTGATTCATGGACAGGTCATTGAGGGATGGCTGCCGTATACCGGCGCCAGCCATCTGATTGTCGTCAATGACAAGCTGGCTCATGACAGCATGCGCCAGCAGATTATGATGCTGGCCGTGTCACGCCATATCGACGTGTCCTTCGTGACCGTGACTGATCTGCCCAAAGCGCTTGGAAAGGCAGGGGAGGACAGCTTTGTCCTTTTTGAGAACTGCCGCGACGCAGAGGAGGCGGCAGTCCATGGCGTGTCCATACCCGTGCTCAACATAGGCAATATCCATTATTCCGAAGGCCGCCACCAGATCTATCCGCACGTGGCCCTGTCCGACGATGACATTGACAGGCTGCGCCATATGCACAAAACGCAGCAGACTGAACTGGATTTCAGAGCTGTCCCCTCAGAAACAGTGAGTGCTCCCGATGTATACCTTTTCTGAGCTCTTCCTGGCAGGACTGCCCTGCTGTTTTTTTTTGTCCTCACAGGGATAGTCCGCTTTTCCTTTATCATAGGGCTGGTTGAGCGCCCGCTTGCCCTGTGCCTTCTGGCAGGCTGGGCAACCGGCCTCTGGGACCTGGCCATACCGCTTGGTATAACCGTAGAACTTTTATGGCTGGATTCCGTTGCCATGGGAAACATCATCCAGCCTTTCAGCGGGCTGACTTTTCTTTTGCTCTTTCCCATCTGCTCCCAGCTCACCTGGACAAGGCCAGGTGTCCTGCTTCTGCCGCTGGTTTTGTGCATGATGGCAGGGTATCTGGGGGCATATGCCGAGATGCGCTACCGCATCAGATGCAACCGCCTGCTGGAAATGGTGCCTGACGTGCAGGATGAAAATGTCTCCATCACGCCGGAAAGGCTCTGCCTCTACGGCCTTGCAGGACGCATTGTCTGGCATTTCCTCCTCTATATCTCCTGTTATGCCGTGATCTGCTTTGTGGTGAGCTCGCTTCTGTTTATGGGTACCTATCCCGTGCTGACAGTGCTGGACTGGCCGTTGCTTTTTTCCCTGGCAACTATAGGAGCCGTCCTCTCCCTGCGTAACCGCAGGGCATATGTCCTCTGCGGGCTTGGCATATGCGTCATCCTTGCGGCCTCTGCCATGGGCTTTATTACGCTGTAAGACTGGCCATATATCGTACATCATCCCCTGTCCTGATGCAGGGGATTTTTTTTTGCCCTAAAGACGGGTGGAATGGAAAACAGGAAGGCACACGATAAGGGAAGGCGGATTTTTCAGAAAGGCTATACAATATCTCCGTATATATGATAGGTCTTTTTTCACGGCGCTCATATGTCAGGAGTGCCTGTCTTATTGTTGTACCCTTGCCCTGTCTTTTGCAGGGCATGGCGGTATTTTTGTGCGTTTTGTGTTCGGGAGAGAGTAATGGAACAGTATTT
>CAVJEZ010000037.1:0-13016 GCA_963648625.1 Odoribacter splanchnicus | reverse complement strand
CTGCCTTCCATGGTGCGCACAAGCCAGGATCTGGGGCGCTACCGCAAAAGCCTTGCCGATGTGTACCAGGGGCCCGGCAACGGGGACATGGACAGGGCAAGGCGCTTTGAGTACTGCAAAAAGGCCGTGCAGGACTTTGAGATCAGGCTGCTCTTAAGCCGGATGAGCGTGGACAAGGCCTTCCTGGCCCAGCCCATGGGCCGCACTGTGGCTCAGGTCCTGGCCCTGTTCAAGAACAGCGAGCTGGTCTTTCATGAGCTCAGCCGCGAGGCAGGCCCTGTCCAGGCCGTGCAGCTGGACTTGTACAGGCAGGCCTTTGTCAGATCCTGTGCCTTTGACAGGCAGTGGTTTGCAGCCCTTGCCCCATCTCTGCAGTCGGTGCTCTTCCTGGACATGATGCGCCTCTTCTGCAACGAAGGCTATATTCATCCAATCCTTTGTGCCTGCATGCGCGACTGCCGCCAGGGGCGCTTCCCGAAGCCGGTGCTCGCCTCGGGCGGGCGCATTATGGCTGCCTTCTGGCAGGGCAGGGCAGGGGAAGCCCTTGAGACTGAAAAGCAGCCACTGCACTCAGCCGACCATGCCACCATGCGTGCCGTGGCCACTATGCTGCTCTCACTCTTCATGTGCCGTGACAAGGCCATGGATCACTGCGCCATGGCCATAAGCATACTAAAGGAAAAGATGCACGTGCGCGGCACACTGAACATAGGCCAGGTTGCCGGCCTGCTCATCAACCTGACGCGCTTTGTGCACGGCGGGGAGCGCGAGCTTCTGGAAATGCGCCAGAGCCTTGCCAAGCTGACCGTGGCCAAAGTCGGCAACGAGGGCTATACCTTCGGCAGGTGCGGCATGTACGGCCTGCTGGCCTTGGACGAGCTGAAGCAGGGGCGCTTCCGCAGGGCAAAAATCATGCTGGACAAGGCCGACAATGAGCCCATGCATGATGACAACTATCTCTCGCGCCTTTTGCACTATGCAGCCAGGGTGCGCATCCGCCCCTCGGCGCTGGATGCCGTGGAAATCAGGGCCGTCATGCAGGAATACGACGGCTTTCCGTACCTGCAGCAGTGCTTTGCCATGCTTCTCTCCTCCCTGCCAGGCCAGGAAGGACAGGATGTGCAGGACATTGCGGCACAGGGTGGTGCCGATCCCGTCACCCTGCTTGACCTCTCCTCCCTGGTGGAAAAGATGCCCGGCTGGGAGATGCGCCTGACTGCCCTTGAGAACCTGGCCAACGAGGAGGGCGTCCGCGAACAGGAAAAAAGGCTTATCTGGATTCTTGACGCAGACAATGACAATGTCACGGTGCAGCAGCAGGTCTACGGCGCAAGGGGCTGGAACAAGGGCCGCAATGTCCCGCTCAAGCGCCTGAACTCGCAAAGCGCCGAGATGGACTGGATCAGCGACGACGACAGAAGGATTATCTCCTATATCGACCAGGACGTCTCCTTCTGGGATGCCAATGTTACGCTGCGCCTCTCTGCCTGCTGTACTGCCCTTGAAGGGCACAGCCTGCTGTTCCAGAAGGACGAGGCCTGTCCCGACGTGCTGCAGCCTGTGCAGCTCAGGCGCGGCCATCTGGAATTTCACCTTGGCGAGGTTGACGATGCCTGCTGCAGGCTGTCCATAGACAGCTCGGTTAATCTGGACCACCTCCTGAACGGCGTCTGCTTCGAGAAGCGCGACGGCGAGATAATTTTTTACAAGCTCACTGCCAGGGAGCAGAAGGCCGTGGAGCTTGTGGGCGACGGCATGGACTTCCCTAGGTCGGAACTGCCCAGGGTGCTCAGCCTGACGCGCTCAAGCCTCAACATGGCCATGCGCACCGACAATGTCAGCGCCGAAGCCGTCGATCCTGTCTCCATGCCCGTGCTGCAGCTTGAGCAGACAGCCGGAGGCTTTGTGGGGCTTGTCGGCGTGCGTCCCTTCGGGCGTCCCGACACGACGTTTTTTGCGGCAGGCGAGGGCGCCCAGGAGCCACTGGCAACAGTGCCCGCTGCCGACGGATCTGGCGAGACAAGGACGCTCAGGGTCAGGCGCGACTTTGCTGCCGAGAGAAAGGAACTGGAAGACCTGAAGACCTCCTGTCCTACACTGGCCGCCAATATGGAGCTCAGGCACTGGTCCAGCACGGAAATGGAGGATGTACTGTCCCTCCTTGAGGAGCTCAGGCTTTCCTCTGTGCCAAGCCGTGTTGAATGGCCCAGGGGCGGCAGGCTGCATCTCTCGGGCCGCCTTGAGCCCAGGGACATCAAGGTGCGGATTGAGGAAGGGCCAGCCCATGACTGGTTTGACTTGCAGGGCGGCGCCAGAATCGACGAGGACAAGTTTGTGTCCTTAAAGGCCATGCTGCAGGGCCTTGAGGGCAGCCGCTTTGTGTCTTTGGGCGACGGCGAGTACCTGGCCCTGACCGAGGATTTGCGCCGCAAGCTTTCATCTTTGAAGCTCGTGGGCATGGATGGCAAAAAGGACAGCCTTGAGCTCAGCAACCTGGCCCAGGCAACAGCCGAGCAGGTGCTGGCCGACATGGACCTTACTGTCTGTCCTGCCTGGCAGTGCTCCATGGACCGCATGCGCGAGGCCATGCAGGCCGAGCCTGCCGTGCCCTCGCTCCTGAAGGCCGAGCTCAGGGACTACCAGCGCGAAGGCTATATGTGGATGCAGCGCCTGGCCATCTGGGGCGTCGGCGCATGCCTTGCCGACGACATGGGCCTTGGCAAGACATTGCAGTCCATAGCCGTGCTGCTGAACCAGGCCCAGCAGGGCCCCTGCCTTGTCATTGCGCCCACGTCCGTGTGCGGCAACTGGGAGTCCGAAATAGCGCGCTTTGCGCCCACGCTCTCAGTGCAGAGGCTTGGCAGCGCCAACCGCAAAGAGCTTGTGGATTCCTTGGGATCCAACGACGTGCTCATAGTGGGCTACGGCCTTCTGCCCAATGTGCAGGAAGAGCTCTGCTCGCGCACCTGGGCCATGGCTGTCTATGACGAGGCCCAGAACCTGAAAAATGCCCGTACAAGGCGTGCCAGGGTGGCCGCAAAGATTGATGCCTCCTTCCGGCTGGCCCTGACCGGCACGCCCATAGAAAACCGCATTGAGGACTTGTGGAGCCTCTTCCATATCATCAACCCGGGCCTGCTTGGATCCTGGGAGCGCTTTGTAAAGCGCTACGGGCAGGCAAAGGCAGGGTCCCCTGCCAGCCGCTCCTTAAGAAACGTGGTAAAGCCCTTCCTGCTGCGCCGCTTAAAGAGCGCAGTCCTTGAAGAGCTGCCCGAGAAGACGGAGCAGAATATCATTATCGAGCCCAATGAGAAGGAACTGGCCTTCTATGAGGCCATGCGCATGAGGGCTGTCGAAAAGCTCACCGACAACAAGGAAGAAGAGGCCGGCCGCTTTGAAATCCTGGCAGAGCTCACCAGGCTGCGCCGCGCCTGCTGCCATCCCGGCCTTGCCGATCCCGACATGCTCTCCCTGGAAAAGGAAAGCTCCAAGACCGAGCATTTCCTGGAAATGGTGGAAAACCTCATCGAGGGCGGGCACAAGGTCCTGGCCTTCAGCCAGTTTACAAGCTACCTGGCCCAGCTGAAAACGGCCCTGGACGAGCGCGGCATACGCTGGCAGTACCTTGACGGGACAACCCCTGAAAAGGACCGCAGGGCCAGTGTGGCAGCCTTCCAGCGCGGCGAGGGCGATGTTTTCCTGCTGTCGCTCAAGGCAGGCGGGACAGGCATCAACCTGACGGCTGCGGACTATGTCATCCATCTGGATCCCTGGTGGAACCCGGCAGTGGAGGACCAGGCATCGGACCGCGCCCACAGGCTGGGGCAGAAAAGGCCTGTCACCATCTACCGCCTGGTCATGGCAGGCACGGTCGAGGAGAAGATCCTGGACCTGCATGCCGCCAAGCGCGCCCTGGCTTCCGAATTCCTGGAAGGCACGGCGCAGGCAGGAAAGACCCTGAGCGAAGAGGATTTGCTCAATCTGTTGCGATAGTGTAAAGGAATTACGCAATTTTTGCGTGTTAATCTGATATGTTAGCGGTGCAGCTTTTGGGCATAAGGCCAGGCATGCATCGCAAGCCTTCCCTTATGGATTAAGGCTTAAGAGGATCCCTAGTATGTGCGCCATGAGAAAGTATGCAAGGAAAAGTACGAAGAAAGAGAAGGAAACAAAGCCCAGGGTGTTCAAGCCAAGCCCCGAGGGCATTGCCAAGCATCTCTTTATCTGCGCTGATGCCCTGATTTCTGCATTCAGCTCTGATGACCGCACGCTGTACAACCTGCTGAGCATGGTGCCAGGAAATGTTTGCAGTCTTTTGAGCTTCACGGGAACCTACGGGGGCGAATATGTGCGCCACCGCATCGTCACCTACGGCATCTGTTATGACCGTGAGGCAGAAAAACCAATTCGTGGCAAAGAATATGTCCTGAGCGGAGTGTACGTCCTGAATCCGGATCTCAGGTACATCTTCTGCTGCGAGGCTGTCAGGGACAAGCTTCTTATTGATACAATAAAAAACAAGTTTCTGCCGAAGTACAAAAATAAGCCCGAAGCCATTGCCCTGGCGCAGATTATCGCCATCTTTGAAAACGACGATGCTTTCTTTGCTGCGTATGAAAAGCTGGCAGACGATGAAACCGCCCAGAATCGTTATAACTTTGTCAGAAGATGTCCTGTGCCGGCTGACTGGCTCAATACGCGCACGCCCAAAATGCAGGACGCCCTTCTCAGGGAGTACGGCGTTCATTTTGTCAGAACTATGAGCATGCACTATGGCTTTAAGCTGCTCATGCAGAAAAAAGGGACAGAGGGCGGCCCCGCAGGGGAACTTCTCCCGGCAGGGTGCGAGGCTCTGTATACGTACTTGAAGGATGCTGATGCTGACAAGGCGCTGGCCCTTTGCACAGCACCTTGTGCCAGCGAGGCAGACGATATTGACCGCCAGCTTGCCCGTACCTGCATTCTTTGCTTTGCCGGGCGCAGCCAGGCCATTGAGGAGGCAAGGCTCGTCTACTACAGGTACAAGAAGCTGCACCGTCTCCGTGCTGCCCTGAATACCGGGTACATGCTTGGCCTCGTAACGCTGCTGGCCTTCTTTTTGTACGGAAACGAAGACGACCTTGCCGAAATGCGGGCCAGCATTGAAAGGACGCTTAAAAGAAAGCTCACCGCGCCAGAGCGCCTTAATTTGGGAATGTGCGGCTTCTACGCCCTGTCTGCCCTTGACGAGCTGCGCAAGGGCAATGAGGAAAAGGCCAGGCACAACATCCGCTCCGGGCTGAACTACTGGCAGGATGATGTTAATTTGCTGTCAACTTTTCTGTATAGCGGCGCATATGCCCGTATTGATCCTAAATTTTTTACAGAGCGGGCGAATGTATTGCCTCTTTTGAAGGAGGTCTACGAATATTACGATACAATTGCCCTGTACAGGCGCTGCGTTGCTGACCTTTATGCAGCCTTTCTCCCTGCAAAGGAGAAAGAGAAATGGGCGAGGGACAGCTCTGTTCCGGATGGCTTCATAAACATCGCCGCGCTGGTGGAAAAAATGGAGCCCTGGAAGATGTGCCTCACAGCCATTGAGGAACTGTGCCGCACCAGGGAAGAGGAGCAGGAAAAGAAGAAGCGCCTGATCTGGGTTATACATCCCAAGGACGACTATGTGGAACCCAGGCTGCAGCAGTGCGGCAAGCGGGGCTGGGGCATACCCCGCGAAATAAACATCGGGCGCTTCTATGAAAATGCGCAGGCGTATGACTACCTGACCAAAAAGGACCGCCAGCTGGTTTCTCTCTGTACCCAGAGCTGGTGGAATATTAACCTGTACCTGCATGACTGCTGCCAGGAACTGGAAAACTTTCCGCTTCTGTATGCCGAGAAGAAGACTTCTGGCAGCGTCCGTCCTGAGCTCTGTCCTGTCACTGTGCGTCGCGGCCGGCTTGAGCTGAGCGTAAAGGAAGGCAAGAAGGATACCTATGCCCTGTCCATGCCCAAGATGCTGCAGGAGTACAAGGAAGGCTGCGATACCTACTACACTTTTGAAAACGATGTCCTGACCTACTACGTGCTGAAGGAGCGCGAGCTGAAGCTTGCCCAGCTTATGGCAAAGGACGTGCTTATCCCCAGGGAGGAGCTGCCGCGCGTCCTGTCCCTGACCAGGTCGGACATGGATGTTTCCGTGCGGGCCGACGATCTTGAGGCTGAGACCATGGATGGCGTCTCATTGCCCGTGGTGCAGCTTGAACAGACTCCGTCCGGCTTTGCCGCCAAAATAGGCGTCCGTCCCATGGGACGGCCAGGCACGATGTTCTTCCCCATAGCAGACGGTGCCGAGGAAGTGCTGGGCACCATGCCCCTGGAAGACAAGGGACAGGAAGCAGAGCCCGCGAAATCAGATTCTGCAAAATCAGAGTCCGGCAAAAAAGCCGAGGCTGCAAAGGTCCTTACCAAGACCGTGCGCGTGAAGCGCAGCTTTGCCGATGAAGAGGCAAACTTTGAGGAACTGAAGAAGACCTGCCCCATGCTGGCAGAAAATATCGAGGAGACGCACTGGGAGACCGGCAATCCTGAGGATGTGCTGGTCCTGCTTGAGGAGCTCAGGAAAAGCCCTGTGCAAAACAGCGTGGAATGGCCCAAGGGATGCAAAATCCGCCTGGGCGGCACCGTTGACTCAGCCAGCGTCAAGGTGAGGATTAACCGCGCCAGCCGCTCCGACTGGTTTGACGTGACAGGCGACGTGCAGCTTGACACGGACAAGATGATTTCCCTTAAAGGCCTCATCTCCATGATGAAGGGCAGCCGCTTTGTGGCCCTGGGCGACGGGGAGTACGTCTCACTGACCGATGATTTGCGGCGCAAGCTTTCAAGGCTGAAGCTTGTCACTTCCGAAGGCAAGAAGGATGCCCTGCAGGTCAATGCCCTGGCCGCCGGTGCAGTCGAGCAGGCACTGGAGGACATACAGCTTGAGGCTGACAAGCCCTGGCAGCACTCTGTTGAGCGCATGAACAAGGCCTTTTCCGCCACGCCTGCCCTGCCAGGAACGCTGCAGGCAGAGCTGCGCGACTACCAGCGCGAAGGCTATGAGTGGATGCAGCGCCTGGCCATCTGGGGCGTAGGTGCCTGCCTGGCCGACGACATGGGGCTTGGCAAGACTGTGCAGTCCATAGCCGTCCTGCTCAACCAGGCCCTCAAGGGTCCCTGCCTTGTGGTTGCGCCGACATCTGTCTGCTCCAACTGGGAAGCAGAGATTAACCGCTTTGCGCCCACGCTGAACCCGCACAGGCTGGGCATGACGGACAGGCAGAAGACTGTCGAGGCCCTTGACGTCAATGACGTGCTCATCGTGGGCTACGGCCTGCTGAACAACGTGCGCAAGGAGCTGGGCAGCCGCAAGTGGGCCATGATTGTCTTTGACGAGGCCCAGGCCATGAAGAACTCCCAGACCAAGAGGGCCAGGGCGGCACATACCCTGGATGCGGACTTCCGCCTGGCACTGACCGGCACGCCCATCGAGAACCGCATCGACGACTTGTGGAGCCTCTTCAATATCATCAACCCGGGCCTGCTGGGATCCTGGGAGAGCTTCTGCCACCGCTACGGAACGGCAGCCCCCGGCACAAGCTCAAGCCGCTCCCTAAGGGCCGTGGTGCGTCCATTCCTGCTGCGCCGCCTCAAAGGCGCCGTACTTGACGAGCTGCCCGAGAAGACCGAGCAGAACATCCTCATTGAGCCCAATGACAAGGAAAAGGCCTTTTACGAGACCATACGATCCAATGCCGTTGCCAAGCTGGCTGCCCAGCAGGCAAAGGGCAAGGGCGGATCAAACCGCATTGCCATCCTGGCCGAGCTCACCAGGCTGCGCCGCGCCTGCTGCCATCCGGGCCTTGCCGATCCCGACATGATGAAGCTGGAAAAGCACAGCTCCAAGACCGAGCAGTTCCTGGAAACCGTGGAAAGCCTGATTGCCTCGGGGCACAAGGTCCTGGCCTTCAGCCAGTTTACCACCTATCTGGCCATGATCCGCCAGGCCCTTGACGAAAAGGGCATACGCTGGCAGTACCTTGACGGCTCTACTCCTGAAAAGGACCGCAAGGCCAGCGTGGCTGCCTTCCAGAGAGGCGAGGGCGATGTCTTCCTGCTTTCCCTCAAGGCCGGCGGCATGGGCATCAACCTGACTGCTGCCGACTATGTCATCCATCTGGATCCCTGGTGGAATCCGGCTGTGGAAGACCAGGCATCTGACCGCGCCCACCGCATAGGCCAGAAGCGCCCTGTCACCATCTACCGCATGATTCAGCGCGGCAGCGTCGAGGAAAAGATATTGCAGCTGCACGGCACCAAGCGCGAGCTGGCAGCAGAATTCCTTGAAGGCACAGAGAGTGCTGTGACCCACCTCACAGAGGAGGATCTGCTCAACCTCATGCGCTAAAGCGGCCATATTCCCTTATCTTGCAAGTACGCAGGGGCCGTCTTGAAAAACGGTCCCTGCTTTTTCTTTGAAGCAAAAAAGCGCCCCAGGGCCTTTTTTGCGGAGTTCTTCATGAAACTGTTCTTTTCCAGGCTTGAGGCAAGGACTCTGTGGCACATGGGGCTGCCTATTCTTCTGGCCCAGATCTCCCAGGTTGCCATGAATTTTGTGGATACGGTCATGGCCGGACGCTACAGTGCCGTCGATCTGGCAGGCGTTGCCGTGGGCGGATCCGTCTGGGGTCCCTGTTCCATGTTTGCCATAGGCTGCCTGCACGTGCTCTCGGGCATGTCCTCCCAGCTTGTCGGCGCAAAGCGCCCTGAGAGGTCAGCCTGGCTCCTGCGCCAGGGGATGCTGCTCTCATGCGGCATCTCTGCCGTGCTCATACTGCTTCTCTGGTATTTGTCCTGCCACCTGTCCATGTTCGGCCTTGAAGGCGATATGGAAAGGGTCAGCAAAGGGTATCTTCAGGCCCTGCTGCCAGGGCTTCCGGGCTTTCTCTTCTTTATCAACATCCGCTCCTTCTTTGAGGGCTTCGGCCTGACCAGGCCAGCCATGGTAATAGGCCTTTTCTGCCTTCTTCTGAATATCCCCTGCAACTATGTCTTTATCTACGGCTGTTTCGGCCTGCCTGAAATGGGCGGCATAGGCTGCGGCATAGCCACCAGCATCTGCTTCTGGTTTATGACGGTCTTTATCGTGCTGCTTTTGCATTTTCACAAGGACCTTAAGCGCTATTCCCTTTTCAGGCGGCAGCCTGATCCTGAGGGGCCTGAGGGGGCTGACGGTACAGAAGGCAAGGATCGTCCCCTGATTGATGTCAGGCTTATAGGCAACATCCTGCGCATCGGCCTTCCCAATGCCGTTGCCATCTGCATAGAGGTGAGCGCCTTTGCCATGACGGCCATCCTGCTCTCTCCTCTGGGATCGGATGTTGTGGCAGGGCACCAGATAGCGCTGAACTTTTCGTCCCTCATTTTTGCCATCCCCCTTTCCATCAGCATGGCAGCCACCATCCGCGTCGGCTACAACCTCGGCGCCGGCAAGAGGACGCAGGCTGTTGTCTCAGCCCACACTGCCATATGCTCAGCCGTGTGCATTGCCCTCTGCACCATGACGCTGACCATACTGTTCAGGGAAAAAATCGTCCTGCTGTACACGGATGCTGCTGAGGTTGTGCCCCTTGCCTGCCAGCTCATGCTCTTCTGTGCAGCCTACCAGGTTATTGATACCCTGCAGTCCGTGACTGTAGGTGCCCTGCGCGGCTACAACGATACCCGCATCATTTCCCTGGTCTGCCTCTTTTCGTATGGCGTGCTGGGGCTTGGCGGCGGCATCGTCCTGGGGCGTACCGACTGGATTGTACCCCGTATGGGAGCCTCCGGCTTCTGGACCGGATACATACTCTGCCTCTCGTTTTGTGCCGTGGTCTACCTGTCCAGGCTGCACTGGCTGCACGGGCTGGATATGGAAAATATCAGCAAAAGACTGGCAAAGTAGCGGCTTTGCCGCTGCTGGCAGTCACGGGATACAGTCCCGGCAAGTTTCTTTAAGCCTCCTTTTCAGGGGGCTTTTTTTTGTGTTCTGTCTACACTGTAGTGGACTGGACAGAGAATTCCGCTGGAAGCATGTGACAAATATGCCATACTGGCAACGATGCAATTTCTTTCCGTGGCAGGACTGTTTCAGACTGTCATGAGCAGGCTTTCTGGCACGGAAAAGGTAATGGCAGCATAGCGTTCTCTTTTTGCCGTGAGGGATTGTAAAATGGCAAGAATATTCTATAAATCCGCTCTGTGTGACTATGAAAACGAGCGTTGTGAGTTTACCTGCAATGGCTGTATGACCATGCGCCAGTGTGTCTGGAACACGGCGCAGGCCATAGCGGAATCCATGCGCAGGGATCCTGAAAGCTACAAGGCCTTCGGTCCGTACTGGTGGAGCGTGAAGAACCTTATGCTGCTCCATGGCATCCTGGAATTTGGCAGTTTTATCGACCGCAAGTGGCTCAGGCGCTGCGACTACGGCAATGATTTTGACAACATTTTTGCTGCCTGGCTGTACTATGGGCAGTCCCTGGAAGAAGGGCGCCTCTATTCAGACAGCCACACCGTCTATTTTATGCAGTACACTGACGGGTCCATGGCACGGTATGTCAGCGAGACCTACCGGCTGCTGGACAGGGATATGGAGATGTACCTGTCAGCCTGAAGGGCAGGACGGAATGACGGGCATCCTGAAGGAAAGTGAAGAAGCCTGGCATCCGGATTTATGGAAAATTCAGGCAATGGCATCAGAGTGGAGGACCATGTGAAAAAAGGACTGGCAGAACTTGTGTTTATCCTGGACCGCAGCGGATCCATGGCCGGCCTGGAAAGTGATACAATCGGCGGCTTCAACAGCATGCTTGCCAGGCAGAAGAAGGAAGAAGGCGAGGCCAATGTGACAACTGTGCTCTTCGATGACGAGGCAGAGACCCTGCATGACCGCTTCCCGATTGCAGCGGTGCAGCCGCTGACAGACAAGGACTATTTTGTCAGAGGCTGTACTGCCCTGCTGGATGCTGTCGGAAGCACAGTCAAAAAGATTGAGAATGTACAGAAGAGGCTGCCTGACGATATGAAGGCCGAGAAGGTAATCTTCGTGATTACAACTGACGGCCTGGAAAATGCGAGCAGGGAATACACGGCAGGCACGGTGAAGAAGATGATCGAGGCGCACCAGGAAGAGGGGTGGCAGTTCATCTTCATGGGAGCCAATATGGATGCCGTGGAGGAGGCCGGACGGATCGGCATCAGGAGAAGCCATGCCGTGACATATTGCAACGATTCAGAAGGCGTTGCCATGAATTATGAAGCTGCAGGCTGTGCCCTTTCCGGCATAAGGTCCTGCGCGGCTCCTTGCCAGGAAGATGTAGACGAGTATCTGGAAGTAGCTTTTGCGCCAATCCGCAACCGCAGTCATAAGGCAGAACAGGAATAACTCCGGCTTTTTGCGGGCTCTCCGTGGTTTTATGACGCATGGCAAAATATTCACGGAGAGCTTTTCAGAGCCGGCATTCTGTACTGGGGAGCGATGACACAGTTCCAGTCACTGTGGTGCTCATTCATTTTCCCTGCCTGCGCTTGGAGCCTGTCATACGGCAGGTCATCCAGGAGCCGGGGGAAAAGGGGAAGTAACAGCTTGCGCTGTATACATTGCCTGCATGGTCTTGTACCCCTCTTTAGCAGTACTCCGTCTTGTTGTTCTTATTTTGAGACATTATTTTGCGAGGAATCAATATGAAAATCGAACGCAAATGGCACGATCTGGTGCTTGATGGTGAAGAAATCGCGGATATGGAAGAGCTGGAATCTGCGCTGGAAAATAATATAACAGAAGATTTGCTCGATGAACTTTTTGACCTGTACAAGAAAGGCTATCTGCAGCTCTGGCTGCGTTCCCAGGATGAAGCAGATAAGGCGGAAGCACTCGACAAACTGGTCCTGTCAGGGGACAAAGTCGAAAATCTGTACGATATCTGCTACTGCCTGTACGATGATGTTGAAAAGGATGATATTGCAGAGGCCGTTATTGGGTCTCTGGAACTTGATGGTGAAGAAATCGAGGATATGGAAGAGCTGGCCGAACATCCGTCAACAGAACTTCTCGACCTGTACAATGATGGAACTCTTCAACTCTGGCTGCGTTACCATGATGGAGATGAAGAGGCGGACGAGCTTGACAGGCTGACTCTGTCAGGGGACGAGGCACAGGATCTGTATGCTGTCTGCCAGGCTGTCGGCATTCTTATTACGCTGGAAGACATTCGCGAGGCCCTTGAAGAACAAGAGGAATGGGAAGACTCCGATGATTCCGATGATTCCGAAGACTCCGAAGACTCCGATGAATCCGATGATTCCGATGATTCCGTTTATTCTTCCATTAGTTCTGCATGTGATATGATTTCTAAAATCGTGTCGCAATCTTATAAAACCCGTTAAAAGAGGCAGGTATTTATCTGTCTGCCATTGTCTGCTATAGTTGTTACATGTGATGCGGCGGATTCGCTCTGGATGACGGGTTCGCCGCATAAGCGTTTGGATATGCAGTCACAGCCCCAAATATCAGCTGTGAAAACAACTGATCCATGTGCAGTGCTGCGTTCTTCCATGCACGCAAAAAGTGTCAGGCAGGGCACAGTATCTGTATCCTGTCCGGCCGGTACATAATATTGACAGTGCCAGACAGTGCAGAAGCCATTAAGGCATAAGCATATGCTCAGCAGGACACTATCTTGACACTGTCAGCAAGCAATCAGGCAGAATCCGATATTGACAGATGCTTATTCTCCTGGACGGCTGTTGGTATAAAGGGGAAAATATGCTAATAAACAATATTATAAAGAATTTAGCATGCCCGGAATGCGGTTCTAAAAATATAACTGTTTCTTCTGGTTATAAGAAATCAGTTTTGGGCAAAGTGATAGACTCATTGAATATTGGAGGTCCTGTACTTGGAGGACCTGTAACCATAACCTGCAAAGACTGCGGAAAAAAATCTATGATTC
>CAVJEZ010000036.1:0-13149 GCA_963648625.1 Odoribacter splanchnicus | reverse complement strand
CCGAAGCGGGTGTGCAGGAAGGAGGCAACAGGGCCGTTTTTTGCATAATACCCTGACACAAGCTCATCAGCACTGACTGTGCGTATGCCGGCATCAGCAAAGAGCCTGAGCAGGGAGGACTTGCCCGATCCCGGGCTTCCTGTCACGACAACGCACTGCGTTTTGCAGCAAAGCTTAAGCAGGCACTCTTCCATGTCTTCAGGCGGCGGCAGGAAAAACTCCATCTTTTTGCCGCTTGAAGGATGCACAAAGGTTAAGTGCCAGGCATGCAGCATGACCCTTTGGGCCATGTCCCTTGCCTTCTGATACTGTCCCTCGGCATAGGTTGCATCCCCAAGCAGCGGATGGCCTAAGGATGTCATATGCACCCGTATCTGATGGGTGCGGCCTGAGTGTATGCGCACCCTGACCAGCGAGGCAGTATTGTCCTCTGCCGTCCACAGCGTCGTATAGTCTGTCTTTGCCTCGCGCCCGCCCTGCGAGACGGGCACGCAGGCCATGCGTGTCTTTAGATCAGGGTGTCTCCCTATGCTTTTGGCAACAGATCCTTCCCTGTCCGGTTTGCCATACACTATGGCCAGGTATTCCTTGTGGACTTCACGTTGGGCAAAGGCTTTTGCCAGGGCCAGCCTGGCAGCCTCATTGCGGGCGACTATGAGCAGGCCGCTGGTTTCCTTGTCAAGGCGGTGCACAATGCCAGGCCGCAGGCCTCCCATGGAGGCGATGTCAGGGTAGTGGAAGAGTATGCGCTGAATGAGCGTGCCTGACGGGCAGGACGGGCAGGGATGGACCACAATGCCGGCAGGCTTTGAGAGGACAAGGATGTCCTTGTCTTCCCAGAGCACCTCTATGCCGCCTTCTTCGGGCACGGCATTTTCTTCTGCATCGGGTGCAGCAAACTCAACTCTGTCGTTCAGCTTGAGGCGCAGGGACGGCTGCGTGGTGACTTTGCCGTTGATTCTGCAAAAGCCCCCTGCAATGGCGCGCTTGATGCTTTCCCTTGAGAGGCTGGCAGGCTTTGCAGAAGACTCTACGCCTTCTGCTGCCATCTCCTCTTCTTCCAGGGAAGATTCATCAATGGCTGCTGTATCTTCTTCGGCCTGCGGGCTTTCCTGGCAGTTTCCCTGGCAACTTTGCTGGCCTTGGACCTCTGCAGCCAGGCGCACCAGAAACTGGTCCAGGCGCGGGCCCTTGCCCTTGGACAGATCGCTGGCAGTTACAGTTCTGGAAAGCATACTCTTTAAGCACCTGTCTTTTGAGGCCCTGATCCTACCTTCCGCCCAGTATGGTGAGGGAGTGGAAGCGGTCTCCAATAGTGGAATTGTTGTGCAGATTGGGCAGTTCGGCACCAGGCGTCATGCCAGTCACGACGACGCGGCCGATGATAAGCCTGTCGTCCTCGCCAGGGCCTTCATCGACGCGGATGCCCCACAAGTCATGCAGGATGACGGGACGTCCCTTGTATGAGCCGACGTAGAACGTTACATGCCCCTTCAGGGTCAGAAGCGATGCAAAGGGAACGCCCTGGGCCAGGACTGCGCGCTCCTTGGCAGAGGCGCCGGAAAGCCCTGCAAGGGAAATCTGGTTGCCGGCCCTTGCCTGGGCCTGTGAGTTGCGGGGAAGCCAGATGCCGAATGGCGTCATAAGATCCCTGGTCATGGATGAGCAGTCGCGCAGGCCAAGCATGCCGCCCCAGCCGTATTTCTGGCCTATCATGAGATTGCCAAGGCGTGCCACATTGGCAGGCGTCATGGGCATGGGCATATTGGCAATGCTGCCGTCAGGCACCTGGACGGCCTTCATGGCTGCAAAGCCCTGGCTGTCCCTGGTGGGGATCATGACTGAACCTGCTCCTGCCCTGGGCAGGACAACGCCAATTTCGCCTGTGCGTCCTCCTGCCAGGGGAATGCCTTCCTCAACAAAGGCTGCCTTGGCTGCACCTTCCCAGGCATCGGCAAAGGAGTCGGAAGCTATGGCTACATCGCTGGCTGCAATCCAGCCGCTGGCAAGGGGCGTTTCCGCATAGTACCAGCGTCCGTCCCTGCTTTTGTGGCAGAGAAGCACCGGCATGCCCATGGGCAGGCGCGAGTACTGGAAAAGGTCAAAGGGATTTTCCTTGGGATTGGCTGTGGGCTTTGAATAGCGCCCCTGCGAGGTAGGCATCTCGCGCAGGTTGGCAGATCGGATGGTGATACCCTTTTCGTTGGTATTGGGCCAGCTGTTCATGCCGGCATTAGCGCGCATGGCCTGCCATTCGTGATCCTGCCACTTTGTGCTGCCGTTTTTCCAGCCGCGGGCCTTGCGCTTCAGCATGAGCTCGGCATCTTTTTTGCTGACGGACGGTTTTGCCATATGCCAGGAAGAGAAGAAGCGCGAGTTCCATTTGCTCATGGAGCCGGCCTGCTCTGACCTGGACAGTATGGGCTGGTTGCGGTCGGAGCCAAGGTAGGCTTCCAGATTCTGCGGCATGGTGCGCACATCCCTGATTTCCTGCCCGTAGCCGTAGTTCGGCATAGAAGGATGCGGCCTTTGCGTGGTGCCGCATGCCGAAAAAAGCATAAGGCACGCAAGAAGGCAGGGGATGCCTAAATATGAGCTGATGGCAGATCTGGTGTGCATGGACTCTCCTTGGACTCTTCCTGGCCTTTCCCTGGCCTCTTCCTGGCCTGGTGCGGGCGCATTCTGACAGAGCACATCCTCTGTCAGAGACGGATGCGGCATAAAAAACTGTACTATTTTCTATTACCGCTTATAGACCATTTGCCCTGGAAACTCAAACTTAAGTCAGCCTCAGATGCAGGCTTTGGTTCTGGCGCAGATGCAGGCGCAGGGCCGAAGCAGAATCCTCTGTCAGGATATGGTCACTGTATACTGCTTTAAGAAGCAGGCAGGATGGTAGGAGAGCTTTGCCTGCCTTAAGCCGTCATCGTCCATGTCCTCGGCCCGGTTGACGTAGGGTATGTCCTGGCATTCATGGGTGACAAAGGCCCAGTTTATGGCCTGGTAGACGCCGCGTATGCTGCTCATGCCCTTTTCGTAGTGCACGCCCATGGTCAGGCTGTCCAGGCGCTCCCCTATGGAAAAGGCGACGATTTCGTCATTGATGTAGAGCGCTCCGCCGCAGAGGCTGCGGAACTTGTTGAAATGGGAGAGCAGAAGGTTCAGGGCAAAGTTTTCCCCTGCCAGCGTCTCTGAGCCTGCACAGTCGTTCCACTGGCACCAGGTGTCCTGCAAGGCCAGGCAGTCTTCTATGATGGCATCGTTTATGGGACGGTAGTCGGGTTCGCCGTAGGCCTTCCTGTAGGCAGAAAGATGGTTCTTTTTCTTGTGGTAGCGGTTGCCTGAAAGACTGGCGAGATCCTCAGTCCTGTATATGTACTCAAACTGTCCCCGCTCTTCCCTGGACTCAATGCGGCTGCCCAGGCGCTCGCGCCACAGGGTTTCCAGTGCCTGGGGCACGCAGATGAACTGCATGCCGGGCTCAAGGACTTTTTCCCAGTCTGTGGCAAACCAGTCGCCCACAGGGGCCCAGTAGAGGTTGGGCTCGAATTTTGTAGGCCTGATCCAGCAAAGGTCGTCGTCAAAGGCCCATTCAAGGCCGTTGTATGCTTTCCAGCCCCAGAGTGTGACCATGCTGTAGGTCATGGCCCGTTCCGGCGTTTTTTCCCACAAGGGGTAGTACATACCGGTTTCTTCGAGGGAGACCGGGTGAAAAAGCTGTGTGTTCATGCAGTGTGCCTTGGAAAAATTCAGTCAGGGAATGCCTGATCCTTGTGCTTAAGCCTTGCTGTATGGCGCCGTGGTGCAGGGCATGCTGTCAGGCAGAGACTGCCTTTTTCCTGTCATGCTTCATGGCGTAGTCCATCCAGCCGTCACGCAGGAAGATGGCCATCATGATGAATGCCTGCGCCGTTTGTGAAATCATCATGGCTATAAAGATGCCGGAAGCCTCCTGCATCAGCTGGTGCCCCAGCAGCCAGCCAAGCGGAAGGCGGATAAGCCAGATAGTGCAGCCAAAGACAAGCAGGTTGATTTTCGTTGCACCGGCTCCTGTCATGACGCCGCAAAGCACGGTACAGCCAATGGAGAAGGGCGTGGTGACAAGGTTGTAGTTAAGGTAGGAGACGATATACCGGCAGGTGTCCGGATCCGTGCTCAGGACAGAGGCAAGATTTTCCCTGAAGGGCCAGATGATGCAGGCAACGATGCTCATCAGAATGACGGCTGAATAGAGAAGGGAATTTGCCGTTTTGCGGGCGTTCACCCTGTCTTCTGCGCCAAGGCAGTTCCCGACCATGATGGAGGCCGACATGCTGAAGGCCATGGCAGGCATGAAGAGAAAGCCTTCAATGCGCAGGCCTGCCGTAAGGCCGGCCAGGGCATAGACACTTTCAAACGGCACAGCCGCAGTCAGGACAAAGAGGACAAGGTAGCCTGAATGCCAGACTGCATTGGAGAGGCAGGCCGGCATGGTGACATTCACAAGGTAGGGAAGCCTTCTTTTGGCCCAGCGGAATGTAAAGCGGGATGTCCTGCAGATGTATCCCTTTTTTAGCAGCAGAATGCAGTTGACAATGGCTCCTACCATGTTTGCAGCCACGTTTGCCATGGCAATGCCATGGTAGCCTAAGCACGGCAGGCCGAAGAGGCCAAAGCTTGTCCCGAAGCAGAGAAAGGCCTGCAAAAGGGCAACGAGGCCCATGACAAGAAGCGGGATGATGACTTCCCTTGTGGATCGGAAGATGACGCCCGAGGCCGAATAAATGTACACAAAGGGCAGCCCCAGCATAAAGATGCCGAAGAGTTCCCTTGCTTCAGGCAAGGCCGAGTCAGGCAGGCGCACAAGTTGCAGAATTTCTTCCTTGAAGACAAGGCCCAGGACTGACATGCCAAGGCCCAGCAGGGCGCTGATGGCCAGGGTTGCGGCTATGTATTTTTTGGCAAGGATGGTCTTTCCCGCGCCCATGGCCTGGCTGATGGCAGCCGTAGCCCCTGCTGCAAGCCCCATGCTGAGCACGGTGAGAAAGAGGTTGCACTGCACTACCATGCCAAGGGCAGCCTGTATGCTGGCTGAGAGATGCCCGGCAGCAAGAATGGGGACAAGGCTCATGACAAAGATGATGTATGTCATGACGACCTGCGGCCAGGTGAGATGCCATATGGCTTTGGGGGATGTGGAAAGTGCTTCGGAGTTCATAGCTCGCTGAAAAAAGGCTCTTGCAAAAAAGCCCCTTGCTGAAAAAAGACCCTTGCAGAAAAGCCCCTTGTTGAAAGGACGCAAGGGGGACAAGAACAAGACAGGGGAACAGCTGCAGGACTTTTCCCTGTGGCTGTTTCCCTGTTAAGGTTTGGGCCCTGCAGACAGAAATCTGCAGGCCGCTGATATGAAAGATAAGGATGCTTGCGGGATGGCTTAGCGCACGAGGGCTGCCGTCAGGTCCTCATAGGTCTGCCTGCGGCGGATGAGCCTTGCCTCTCCATTGGTTGTAATCAGGACCTCGGCAGGCATGAAGCGCGTATTGTAGCTTGAGGACATGGAAAAGCCGTAGGCTCCGGCGTCAAGGATGCCCACAAGGTCTCCCTCGTGCATCTCGGGAAGTTCGCGGTCCTTGGCCAGAATGTCGCCGCTTTCGCAGATGTTGCCTGTAATGGTCTGGGCCATCTCTGCCCTTGGGGCTTCCTTGCTTCCGTAGATTTCCACGTCATGGAAGGAGCCGTACATGACGGGCCTCTGCAGGACGTTGAAGCCTAGGTCTGTGCCTGCATAGCGGCGCTCGCCGTTGTTCTTTACGGCCTCGACAGTGCCCAGGAGCAGGCCGCATTCGGCAACGATGTAGCGCCCGGGCTCAATGAGGAAGCGCCCGGCATAGCCTGTCTTTTCCTTCCAGGCAAAGAGAATTTCATCAAGGCCGGCGCCTAAGGCAGCCAGATCCAGGCGGGCTTCCTTCTCGTACTTGTGGTAGGGAATGCCAAAGCCCCCGCCAAAGTCGATAACCTTTATATGGGAGCGCATGGATTCCGGCATGCCGTCAATGAGGGACAGCAGGACGGAGCAGGCCTTGATATAGCCGTCAGGCTCCATGAAGCAGGATCCAATATGCTGGTTTACGCCTGCAAGCGTCAGGTTGTGCTTTTCAAGCAGGCCCTGCACAATGGGAAGGTCTTCGGGCAGGATGCCGAACTTTGTTTCCTTGCCGGCTGTGATAACCTTCTTGTGATGCCCTGCGCCTATGCCGGGGTTTAAGCGGATCATGACGCTGCCGCCGGGGTTGAAGCTGCCGTACATGTCAAGCTGCGAGAGGGAGTCCACGCTGACCAGCAGGCGGTGATCGATGGCATTGCGCATCTCGGCAGCAGAAATGTTGTTTGAAATATAGAGGATGTCCTCTTCCTTGTAGCCGGCAAGAAGGTCCATGTGCAGCTCGCCGGGGCTCATGGCATCCACAACCAGCCCTTCCTCGCGGACTATTGCCAGCAGGGCAGGGTTGGAATTGGCCTTGACCGAGTAGTTGACGCCAAAGCCCGGGACCTTGCAGAGGCTTTTCAGTTCCGAGCAGCGCTTGCGCAAGATGGCTTCGCTGTAAATGTAGAGGGGCGTGCCGAACTTTTCGGCAAGGGCGGCCGGCTGAAGCGGGCCGAAAAAGCTGATGCTGTCCGTATAGGCAGAGCGGATGTCTGTCACAGTCATTCTCCGAAAAGGCTGCGTGCAAAGGGATACAGCAGTTTTCCTTTAGCCGGGGGGAGAAAAAGCCGTTTGCATGCACATCTGTTCCCTGCTTTGCAGCAGGCTGGGCATGCCGGCTCAGGCGTCCGGATAGGTTTGCGGCATCAACGCAGAAAGAAGGCAGGGCATGTATTGCAGTGAAAAACAGTTTTTCCCGTCCTGCGCAGGGGATGCACAGGGGAGTGCCTTGCGGCTTCTTGGTGCCCCGGGGCACAGGCAGCAGGGAAAAACTGAATGCCTGATCAAATAAGGGAAACAATATTTAGTTCTCACAATAGGGCGTGTCAAGACAGGGATCTGTACAGGGACAGGGCTTCAGGACAAGGACAGGCCCAGGAACGGGCAGTCTCGGGCAGGCCGGAACAGACGCAACTGAGACACAACTGCCTTCTTGTTTCTCCTTGTTGTTTAGGATATGAATGAACGATCAATAGCAGGCAGGTCAGGAAGGGAATGCATGAGCTGCATGAGCCGGCATCATTCCTTCCTGCGGATGCCATTACCAATATCTTAAGCCATTATCTTAAGGAGAATCTCCCCATGGCCATTGAAAACGGCGATACTGTAAAAGTCCACTACGTCGGCACCCTGAAGGACGGAACCGAGTTTGATTCATCCAGGCGCGAAGGACGTGAGCCCCTTGAGTTCACCGTTGGCCGCGGGCAGCTTATTCCCGGCTTTGAAAACGGAGTGAAGGGACGCGAGGTGGGCGACCGCTTTACAGTGGAGATTCCCTGCGAGGAAGCCTACGGCCCTGTGAACCCGGAGCTTGTCTTCTCCGTTGACCGCTCCCATGTGCCTGCCAATATTCCTGCCGAAGTGGGGACGCCCATCCAGCTGACCAACGAGCAGGGACAGTGCATATACGCCGTTATCAGCGCAGTCTCCGACAAGGAGATTACCCTTGATGCCAACCAGCCCATGGCCGGCAAAGACCTTATCTTTGATATCGAGATTCTTTCTGTCAGATAGCCTGTCCGGCTGTCAGATTATTTTGTTTTGTACCGGTACAGGCAGAGCCAGGAGTCAGTCATGAGCAAGATGTCCGCACGGCAGAGTGCCATCCAGGCCATCACAACCTACAATCCCGAATCAACAGGCTTCAGCTACCGGGACGTCAAGCCTACGGAGCTGTTCGGCTGCAATGTCTTTAACGACAAGGTCATGCGCGAGCGCCTGCCCAAGGCTGTCTACCGTTCCCTGACCAAGACCATACGCTATGGCGAGACCCTGGACCCGGCCATTGCCGACACAGTGGCTGCCGTCATGAAGGACTGGGCCATAGAGCACGGGGCCACGCACTATACCCATATATTCTATCCCCTGACAGGGCAGACGGCCGAAAAGCACGATACTTTTCTGAAGCCCGACGGAAGCGGCGGCGTCATTGCCGAGTTCTCAGGCTCCATGCTCATCCGCGGCGAGGCCGACGGATCGTCCTTCCCCTCAGGCGGCCTGCGCTCCACCTTTGAGGCGCGCGGCTATACGGCCTGGGACGTGACAAGCCCTGCCTACCTGCAGGAAGGCCCCAACTGCATCGTCCTCTGCATCCCGACCATGTTCCTTTCCTGGACAGGCGTTGTCCTGGACAAGAAGACGCCCATGCTGCGTTCCGGCCAGGCCCTGAACCATGAGGCCAAGCGCGTCCTGGATCTTTTCAACGTGCACTGCGACCTGCCTGTGGTTGCCTATGCCGGCCTTGAGCAGGAATACTTCCTCATTGACAACAACTACACCTTTGCCCGCGAGGACCTGCTTGTGGCAGGGCGCACGCTCTTTGGTGCCAGGCCTGCCAAGGGGCAGGAGTTTAGCGACCAGTATTTCGGCGTCATTCCCCAGCGCGTTTTGTCCTTCATGATGGAGACCGAGCGCTACCTCTACAAGCTGGGCGTGCCAGTCAGCACCCGCCACAACGAGGTTGCCCCCGGACAGTACGAAATTGCTCCCTTCTTTGAGCAGGCCAATGTGGCAGTCGATCACAACCATATGATCATGGCTGCCCTGCGCAACGTGGCCAAGCGCCACGGCCTCAAGTGCCTGCTCCATGAAAAGCCCTTCAACTGCATCAACGGCTCAGGCAAGCATCTGAACTACTCTGTGGGCAATGCCGAGCTGGGTTCCCTCTTTGATCCCGGCGACACGCCCCATGCCAATGCCAAGTTCCTGGTCTTTGTGTGCGCCCTGGTGCGCGCCGTGCACAAGTACGGCGGCCTTCTGCGCGCCACAGTGGCCTCTGCCAGCAACGACCACCGCCTTGGTGCCAACGAGGCGCCGCCGGCCATCATGTCCATCTTCCTGGGCGATCAGCTGACCGAGGTCCTGGCTGCCTTCCGCTCCGGCCATCTTGAGCAGGCCGAGTCCGGTGCCAAGAAGACCATGATGGATCTTGGCGTGGACACGCTGCCCAACCTGCCCAGAGACCCCGGCGACCGCAACCGCACCAGCCCCATAGCCTTTGTGGGCAACCGCTTTGAGTTCCGCGCTCTTGGATCCAGCCAGTCGGCTGCCGATTCCATTACGGCCCTCAATGCGGCCATGGCAGACTCCCTGGGTTTTGCGGCAGACTGGCTTGAGAGGGAAATCAAGGCAGGCAAATCCTTCAACGATGCCCTGCAGAGCTTCATTACCCATGTCATGGAAGAGCACAGCGCCGTCATCTTCAACGGCGACGGCTATTCCGAGGTGTGGCAGAAGGAAGCAGTGCGCCGCGGCCTGCCTGATTTGCACAGTGCGCCCGAGGCCATTCCCGTGCTTGAGTCCCCCGAGGTCATGGACCTTTATGTGCGCCTGGGCATCATGAACCAGGCCGAGGTAAAGGCCAGGGCCGAGATTTACCTTGAGCAGTACTGCAAGACCATACGCACAGAGGCAGCCCTGTCCCTGCGCATTGCCAGGACAAAAATCTACCCTGCGGCGGCTGCCTACCTGAACCAGCTGGCATCCACCTGCCAGGTCCTGCGCTCCCTGAACCGCGAGACTGAGACCGAGACCCTGGACCAGGTCAACAAGGGGCTCATGCAGCTTAAAAAAGCTGCGGACGCGCTTGAAAGCTGCGTTGAGTCCGTCGTCGCAGAAGAGAGCCTTGAGGCAAAAGCCGGACGCTTCTGCCAGGAAGTCCTGCCTGCCATGGCCGGTGTGCGCGCGATTGCCGACAGCCTTGAAGGCATTCTGCCGGAAGATCTGTGGACCCTGCCCACCTATCAGGAAATGCTTTTTAACAAATAATCCAGGTAACCTAATCCAGGTAATCAGGCACGGCAGAAGAGGGACTGGCAAAGACGCCGGCCCTCCTGCCCTGCTTTTCAAGGAGATATAGTTCATGCCCCGTGTCGATTCCACTCCGCTTGCACAGGACCAGACGCTTCTGGAGAACATCCAGTCAGAAGTCGCAACGGAAAGCCGTCCCCTGTTTACGTTCATCGTAAACAACAGCAAATATATTGTGGCCATCATCGTCCTGCTTATCGTTTCCCTCTTAGGCACGGCTGTGTACCGCTACGTGCAGGGAGCAAGGCAGCAGGAAACCCTGGAGTCCATAGCCAAGATCATGCAGCATCCTGCTGATGCCAAGCAGATTGCCTCCCTCGAAGAATTGCAGAAGACCTGCCCCTCTTCCATGCAGCTTCCCGTGGCCGTGGCTTTGGTGCAGAGCGCCGTTGCCCAGGAAAACAGGGAAAAGGCAGCCGAAGGCTATGCCAAGGTGGCCGCTGCCGACTATGACAATTCCCTGGGCCTTGCCTCGGCCATAAGCCAGGCAGGCGAGCTTCTCTTTGCCGGCAAGTATGCCGAGGGCGTCAAGATCCTGCAGGGCATAGCCCCCAGGCTTCCCGAACAGTCCGGCGTGCAGGTGAAGATGATGCTGGGCGAGGCTGCTTCCAGGGCAGGGCAGTATGATCTTGCTGCCAAAACCTACGACGAGCTGGCAGCATCCAATGCCGTGAACGAGCTGGACAGGGAATACGCAGCCTCCCGCGCCAGGGACCTGCACATCATGGCCCAGAACGAGGCCGGCACAGGCAAATAAGAATTTTCATTGACCCTTCCTGCCTGCAGCAGGGAAGGGCTATCTTCATTGTCCTGAAGTCGGCATCCCCCGCGGCATATCTGTCCGGAGGTGCCGATTTCTTGTTAAGGAGTACATAATGAGCAAAAATCCTCTGCTTGAGGGGAAAAAGGGTGAACGCCATCTGCTTCTGGGCAACGAGGCCATTGTGCGCGGCGCCCTGGAAGCCGGTGTCCATGTGGTTACCTGCTATCCCGGAACTCCGTCATCGGAAGTGCCTGACACCTTCCGCCGCATAGGCGGCAACGGCGACCGCTATCTCCTGCAGTACTCGGTCAATGAAAAAGTAGCCATGGAAGTGGCCTGCGGTGCCGCCCTGGCCGGCGGCATGGCCCTGGTCACCATGAAGCATGTGGGCCTCAACGTGGCAGCAGATCCCCTGTTTACCACTGCCTATACGGGACTTCCCGGCGGCCTGGTGGTCCTGTCTGCAGACGATCCGGGCTTCCATTCCTCCCAGAACGAGCAGGACAACCGCAACTATGCCAGGGCAGCATCGCTTCCCTGCTTTGAGCCCTGCTCAGCCCAGGAAGCCAAGGAAATGACAAAAGAGGCCTTCCGCGTGGCCAGGGAGCTGGAACAGCCTGTCCTTCTGCGCACCACGACCCGAGTCAACCATATGCGCGGCGCCGTGTCCTTTGGCGATCTGCCGGCAGAAAAAGCTGAAGTCGTGGAATTCAAGCGCAATCCCCTGCGCTTTGTGCCTGTTCCCGCAGTGGCCAAGGTGCGCCACAAGGCGCTGGAAGATAACATGGCAAAGGCCATGGCCATTGCCGAAAAAAGCCCCTTCACCATAGAGCATGTGCCTGCCGCAAAGCCCAAGGCCGGCATCATCGTCTCAGGCGTGTCCAGAAACTACGTCTCCGACGCCCTGGAAACGATTGGCGCCAGGGACAAGGTGTGCGTGCTGGAACTGGGCATGACCTGGCCACTGCCCGAAGGCCGCATCCGTTCCTTCCTTGAAAGCTGCGAGAAGGTCCTTGTGGTCGAGGAAAACGATCCCCTGCTTGAGAACGGCGTGCGCACAGTCTGCCAGAAGGCAGGGCTTGGCACCGACATCAAAGGCAAGGGCGGCGTCCTGACCATCCAGGGCGAGTACTCTGTTCCCCTTCTCATTGAGGCCCTGCAGGACTTCCTGGGCATCAAGGGCGAAAAGCCCGCTGCATCCTGTCCCGATGACCTGCCCAAGCGTCCGCCCAACCTCTGTGCCGGCTGCTCGCACAGGGCTGTCTTCTATGCCGCCAGGCAGACCTTTGGCGACGATGCCATCTATTCTTCAGACATCGGCTGCTATACGCTGGGCATGCTGCCGCCCCTGCAGTGCGCTGACTTTTTGTTCTGCATGGGATCCTCCATTTCCGGCGGATCCGGCTTTGCCATGATGGCAAAGCGCCAGGTCGTCGCCTTTATCGGCGACTCTACCTTCTTCCATTCCGGCATGACTGGCCTTGCCAATGCGGTCTTCAACCGCATGAACGTCATTGTGGTCATCCTGGACAACGGCACCACGGCCATGACTGGCCACCAGCCCAATCCCGGCATGATGCAGGAACAGCTTGGCGATCTCTGCCAGCATCTGGACATAGAGTCCATCGTGCGCGGCCTGGGCGTGACGCAGGTGAAGAAGGCCAAGTCCTTCAACGTAAAGTCCGTCATGAGCGCCATGCAGGAATTTGCAAAGCTGGACGGCGTGCGCGTGCTTATCTGCGAGGAGCCATGCGCCCTGTATGCCCGCCGCGCCCTGAAAAAGGGCGGCGAGCGCTATGCCACAGTCTCCCAGCAGAATGACGACACCAAGCGCTGCTTTGACACGCTGGCCTGTCCTGCCTTCTGCCTCAGGGACGGAGCGTATGCCGTTGATTCAGAGTTGTGCACAGGCTGCGGCGTCTGCCTGCAGGTTGCACCCGGCAGCTTCAAGCTGGTGAAGCGCGGCTAGGGAGGATGGATATGGACGCAACTAAGAAACTTCGCATTTACTTCACAGGCGTGGGCGGACAGGGATCGCTGACCGCAACTGCGCTTCTTGCCAGAACTGCCCTGCATGCCGGCGTCGATGTCGTGGCCGGCGAGGTGCACGGCATGGCCCAGAGGGGCGGCGTCGTGGAATCCGTCCTGCTTCTGGGCGGCTGGCGTTCCCCCAAGCTTGAACCGGGCGAGGCCGATCTCATGCTGGGCTTCGAGCCCCTGGAAACACTGCGCGGCCTGCCGTACCTGCGCAAGGGCGGACTGGTTTTTTCCAGCTCCGACTCCATGCCGCCTGTCAGCGTGGCCATGGGCAAGGCACAGTATCCTTCAATGGATGACATCAAGGCCAAGGTAGGCCAGGTTGCCTCCCAGATGCACTTTCTGCCCTGCCGCGAGC
>CAVJEZ010000035.1:0-13183 GCA_963648625.1 Odoribacter splanchnicus | reverse complement strand
ACCTCAGGCTGTACTCCGTTCAAAGGCGTGCCTGCCTTGCTTCCCATATCTGCCTCTCCTGTCCCGTCTTGCCTGCCTCCCGTGCCTGCCGGCATACGTCCCCTGCAGTCCCAGGCAGGGCATTCTGCGCTGTCTCGACAAAAACAGCCGTACAGGCTAAAGTCCTTTCTGCTATAGTGTGCTATAGTGTTGTATAGAGCCTGGATTTCTTCCCAGGCTGCTTTCAGATTTTTCTTCTTCCATGCCAGTACCCGGGAGGATTCCGCGACAATGCCTTCTTGTGACAACAGTACTCCTGTTCTTGAACTTACAAACCTGATCGGGCGGGACATGGGCCGGCAGGAACAGGACAAGCCCGTGCAGCAGCCGGAGGACGTGCAGCAGACGGACTGCGCTGCATGCCAGGATCAGGCAGTGCAGCCTGGCACAGCCTCCGATGATGCGGCCGGGCCGGGCGTCTTGCAGGGACAGGCTGTCATTTGTGACAAAATCTCTGAAAATACGGCATCCCAGTCAGGCATGGCCTGCTACATTGAGGAAACCATCAACAAGGTCACCATGCAGGTGCATGAATGCATGCGCATGGAAGCAGCCCAGAAATTCAAGGAACTCTCTGCCCGCATGGACAGCCTTGAAAATGTGCTTGACCAGAAGAAGGCTTTCGACATGCGCACGCAGGAATCGCTGCAGGCGTGCCAGAACCAGCTGAACCTGGCTACAACACGACTTAATTCTCTCAACAAGGAAGTACAAAGGCTGCTGGCCATGTCACCGGAAAACAATGAAGCAGAGAGCAGGGCAGACGAAGGCGCAGTCCGGCAGGAAATGACGGAACGTGTACGCGAGGAAGTGTCCGGAGCCTGCTCGGATCTTGAAGGCAGCCTGTCCAAGCTGAATATGGAAATTATACGCCTGGCAGCCAAGGACAGTGCCAGAAAGGCGAGGCTTGACCAGCTGGAAGCGCAGCTCAAGGAATACAGCGAACGGCAGAACGCCATGATCCAGCGCTTGGACCGCATGGACGCCATGCAGGCTGCGCTGGAGAAGGGGCAGGCAGAAGGAACTGCCATTCCCGGCAGCCTGTCATCTGACCTTGACGATATCCAGGGCCAGCTTGAGGAAAACGAAATAAAGACAAGCGATCTTTCGCTGCGCATTGAGGCCCTGGCAGATTCGCTTGACCAGCAGGAACAGAAAGGGACGCAGCAGGCACTGCACATCTCCGAGATGACAGCCCGCATCGAACAGTGCGAGGCCAGCCTTTCTGACGATGCCCTGGAACAGCTTGCCGCCAAGGCGTGCGCCCGCATTCTGCGGGAAGAGATACGCCTTCTCAAGGAGCAGGGGAGATAATTGTTTGCGCAAAACTTGCAAAGGCTTTGCTACTCCCGTAAACTTTACCATTCTTTTTCTGCCGCCAGGCGCAGCATATTGTAAAAAGAGTTCGGGGGTGTCCCCATTTCCGTTCTCTTCCCGTCCGCTGTGACCCATGGGGGGTCATGGCCATTCCCCGAGGGCGGGTTTCTTTTTTTGGAAGGATAGGCGCTTATGCTTGACAAGGACCAGAAGGAGGCATTGCAGGTAGCCAAGGAACTGACCTGCAAGCTTATCGAGACCAGGAACGTATCGCAGAACAATATCGAAAATGCGTTTCCCAACATCTTCAGGGTTGTCTATAAAACAATCCTTGAAGCCGGAAACGCTTCCGGCAATGAGAGCGCACGCCAGTAGCCGGTACGAGACACAGAACAGGAATCCCTAATGGAACAGAATTCAGCGAGCGGGCACGACCAGGCCGTTTCCGGCATGTTCGGCCGCATAGCACGCTTCTACGATCTCCTAAACCATGTCCTTTCCCTGGGCATAGACTGCTGGTGGCGCCGCAAGCTTGCCAGGTCTGCAGTTGCCGGCCCGAGGCACGTCTTCCTTGATCTTGCAGCCGGCACCATGGATGTCTCTTTTGCACTGCGCAAGCAGCATCACGACTGCCACGTCCTGGCCATGGACTTCTGCCTGCCCATGCTTGAGCACGGCAAGCAGAAGCTCACAAAGCGCATGGAGCACAGGATACTGCCCGTCAATGCCGACGGAAAGCACATTCCCCTGCCCGACAGCAGCGTGGACAGCGTGACCATTGCCTTCGGCATACGCAACATCGTGCCCAGGGACGAGGCGCTGGCCGAGATGTACCGCGTGGTCGTGCCCGGCGGGCGCGTGTGCATCCTGGAATTCGGGTCCGGCAGGGAGCGCATCTTCGGCGGCCTCTACAACTGGTACCTGAAATATATTCTGCCACGCATAGGCCGCCTTGTCTCGCACGACGACGGAGCCTACACCTATCTTGCCAGGACCATCTGCGAATTCCCCAGCGCCTGGGAACTTGCCAGGGAAATGGAAAAGGCAGGCTTTGCCAGGGTGCGCTACGAAAAGCTCACCGGCGGCATCGTCTGCCTGCATGTGGGCGAGAAAAGGGCCTAGGGCCGGGCGTGCCTGAAGCTCAGAAGCCAAGCGCACAGACAAAGACGCCTGCGACAAGCATGATGCTTCCTATGGCGCGCAGGGCTGCAGTGGACAATTGCGAGGCCTGGCGGGCAGCTTCCCGCATCATGCCGGGAAATCCGGCCCAGAGCATCCCTTCCATGGCAACTGCCAGTCCCAGCGCCTTGACAAAAAGCATAGTATCAAAGTTTTCCATATTGCATATGTGACATGCAGCATACTTTGTGTAAAGCATTTCAACGTATTTCCGGTAACCTTTCCGTACCCTTTAAGGATAAAAGCCATGACTACATTTGAAGATCTTTCCCAGCACCGCAAACCCCTGGCCGTTGTAGGCCTCGGGTATGTGGGACTGCCCCTGGCAGTCGCCTTTTCGCATCATTTTGACGTCATAGGCTTCGACATATCCAAAGCCCGCATTGAAGAGCTGAAAGGCGGCCACGACCATACCAACGAGGTCACGGACGAAAAGCTTGGCAAGGCCAAAATCGAGTATACTGCCGATCCTGCCTGCCTGAAGCGCGCCGGCGTCATCATCGTTGCCGTGCCCACACCCATCGACGATCACAAAACACCGGATCTCACGCCCGTTGTTTCCGCTTCCGAGCTTGTGGGCGACCACATGGACAAGGGCACCATCATCTGCTTTGAGTCCACCGTGTATCCCGGCCTGACAGAGGAAGTCTGCGTGCCCCTTCTGGAAAAGCACAGCGGCCTGAAAATGGGCACGGACTTTACGGTGGGCTATTCGCCCGAGCGCATCAATCCCGGCGACAAGGTGCACACGCTTGAGACCATTACCAAGATTGTCTCCGGCTCAGACGCGCCCACTGCCGATCTTCTGGCCAATGTGTACGGATCCGTCGTCAAGGCCGGCATCCACAGGGCAAGCTGCATCAAAGTGGCAGAGGCCGCCAAGGTCATCGAAAACACGCAGCGCGACCTTAATATCGCGCTCATGAACGAGCTCTCCGTCATCTTCCACCTCATGGGCATAGACACCCTGGAAGTGCTTGAAGCTGCCGGCACAAAATGGAACTTCCTGCCCTTCCGTCCCGGCCTTGTGGGCGGGCACTGCATAGGCGTGGATCCCTACTACCTGACCTTCAAGGCAGAGGAGCTCGGCTATCATCCCGATGTCATCCTGTCCGGACGCCGCATCAATGACAGCATGGGCCGCGTGGCAGCCCAGCGCGTGGTCAAGGCCATGATCAGCCGCGGCTGCGTCGTCCGCGGGGCACGCGTGGGCATACTTGGCTTTACCTTCAAGGAAAACGTGCCCGACCTGCGCAACACGCGCGTAGTCGATATCATTGCCGAGCTCAAGGAATTCGGGCTGGAAGTCCTGGTAACAGACGCCCAGGCCTACCCTGACGAGGCCATGCACCACTATGGGCAGAAGCTTGTGCCCCTGGATGAGTTCCGTGATCTCGATGCCCTCATTCTGGCAGTGCCCCACAAGGCCTACGCAGAGCTCTCCCTTGATGCCATAAAGGATCTTTTCCGAGACAAGAAGAATCCCTTCCTCTTTGACGTCAAGGGCTTCTTTGACAAGCAGAAAATGCTTGATGCCGGCTTCGACTACCGCCGCCTGTAGGAAGGAGACCAGGACAGCTTATGGCTTCACTCCTTCTCAAAGCACGCATGGCGCTAGAGCTGCCGCACATCAGCAAGGCTCTTGAAAAGCTGGCAGACGACCTGCCGGCCCCTGCAAAGCCTGCGGCCAGGCATACGCTCATGGCCGGCGGCAAAAGGCTCAGACCCCTGCTGACCGTGCTCTTTGCACGCCTTTTCGGGGCTGGCGATGACGGCAAAGGCAGCCTCTACAGGCTTGCCTGCACCCTTGAAATGCTGCACTGCGCAACCCTCATGCATGACGACGTCATTGACAATGCAGACACAAGGCGCGGCAAGCCGGCAGCCCATGTGGTATTTGACAACACGACAGCCATCCTGGCAGGCGATGCCATGCTGTCCACTGCCAATGCCTGTGTTGCCGAATACAATGATCCGGGCCTGTGCCAGGTTTTTGCCAGGGCCACGGCAGAGACCACGGCAGGCGAGATTCTGGAACTTCATGCCCTGCGCAATACTGCCCTCTCGTCTGGGGAATACACGGACATCATCCGCGGCAAGACAGCAAGGCTTATCCGCGCTGCCTGCGAAATGGGCGCCATGTATGCCAAGGCAGCGCCAGAGCAGGTGCAGGCTGCAGCCCTCTACGGGGAATGCACCGGCCTGGCCTTCCAGATAGTGGACGATGCCCTGGACGTGGCCGATGCTGCCGCAACAGGCAAGCCCTCAGGCGGCGATTTGCGCGAAGGAAAGCTTACGCCGCCCCTGCAGCTCTACAGGGACACGCTTGATGAGGCAGGCCGCAGGGAATTTAATGAGAAGTTTTCCTCAGGCAGCTTCAGCGAGGCAGAAATTGCCGCTGTCTGCGCCAGAATAAGGGAACTTGGAATTGACAGGGACGTGCGCCATATGGCCGATGCCTATCTTGACCAGGCCCTCTCTGCCCTGGACATCCTGCCCAAAGGCAGCGAGCGCGGCATCCTTGAGGAAATCCTGACCTATGTCAGGGATCGCAAAAAGTAACCAAAATCATATTATCTGACATAATTTCAGGCACCTGCCGCCGGAAGCTGCGGACAAGGGTCCTGTCAGGAGTTCTACGTCATGCTGTACCGCATAGAAATCGGCCCAAGACCGGATCTCGACGACATCCAGGGCAAAGCCACAGCCAGGTCACTGAAAAGCGCCCTGGGCATAGAGGTGGAGGCTGTCTGGCAGCTGAAGATCTTCACAGTAGACGGGCTGAATGAAGACGAAATACACCGCCTGGTAGACGAGGGCATCTGGCACGATCCCATCCTTCAGGTTGCGGACATCAAGCCCCTGCCCCTGCGCTCCCCTGCCCCTGACTGGTTTGCCGAAGTGGGCTTCAGGCCCGGCGTGACTGACAACGAGGCCAGGACTGCCAGGGATACGGCTGCCATCGTGCTGGGACGCAGCCGCGAAGACATTCATGTGTATACGGCAGTGCAGTACCAGTTTGTCAGCGGCAAGCTGGACGAGGAAAAGGTCAGGGGCCTCACCGAGGACCTGCTCTGCAACGGGCTCATCCAGCGCTACCGCGTAAAGAGCAAGGCAGAATGGGACAGGGAGCCTGGCTTTGCGCCGCAGGCTGCCAAAGTCACTGGCGAGTCCAACAGCACCGTGGACACAGTGCCCCTCTCTTCCATGAGCGATGCCGAACTCATGGCCAAGAGCCGTGAAAACACCTGGGCGCTCAACCTGGACGAAATGAAGGCCATCAGCGGCCATTTTGCACAGGATGCCGAAAAGAAGCGCCGCATGGCTCTGGACCTGCCCGCCGATCCCACCGACCTGGAAATGGAAGTGCTGGCCCAGACATGGTCCGAGCACTGCAAGCACAAGATTTTTGCATCAAAGGTGCACTACGAGAACAGGGAAACCGGCCTGACCGAGGACCTGAACAATCTCTACAAGACCTGCATCCGCGACACCACTGCCGACCTGCGCAAGGCCCTTGGCGACGAAGACTACTGCCGCTCCGTTTTCAGCGACAATGCCGGCGTCATAGCCTTCAGCGAAAAGTGGGACGTGTGCATCAAGGTGGAAACGCACAACAGCCCCTCAGCCCTTGACCCGTATGGCGGCGCGCTGACCGGCATCGTGGGCGTCAACCGCGACCCCATGGGCACCGGCATGGGCGCCAACCTGCTCTGCAATACCGACGTCTTCTGCTTTGCCTCTCCCTTCCATGAAGGCGAGATGCCGCCCAGGCTGCTGCATCCGCGCCGCGTCTTTGAAGGCGTGCGCTGCGGCGTCGAGCATGGCGGCAACAAGTCCGGCATACCCACAGTCAACGGTTCCATCGTCTTTGACGAGCGCTACCTTGGCAAGCCGCTGGTCTACTGCGGCACAGTTGGCAAGCTCCCGAGGCGGCTTGGCAACGGCAAGCCTGGCTGGCAGAAGAAAGCCGAAGTAAACGACTGCATCGTCATGGTCGGCGGACGCATAGGCAAGGACGGCATACACGGCGCCACCTTCTCCTCCGAGGAGCTGAACGAGAATTCCCCGGCAACAGCCGTGCAGATCGGCGATCCCATTACCCAGCGCAAGATGTACGACTTCATCATGCGCGCCAGGGACATGGGGCTGTACCATGCCATTACTGACAACGGCGCAGGCGGCCTTTCTTCCTCTGTGGGCGAAATGGCCGAGGACACGGGCGGATGCGTGCTGGACATCTCTTTGGCACCGCTCAAGTATGACGGCCTAAGGCCCTGGGAAATCCTTGTTTCCGAGGCCCAGGAGCGCATGACGCTGGCCGTGCCTGAGGAACATATTGAAAAGTTCCTTGCCATGGCAGCCGACATGGATGTCGAGGCCACTGTGCTCGGGCACTACACGGATTCAGGCTTCTTTGAAGTACGCTATGGCGACCGCGTCATAGGATCCCTTGAGATGGAGTTCATGCACGATGGCGTGCCGCAGTACCATCTCAATGCCGCATGGGAGAGGCCGGAGTACAGGGAAATCAGCCTTGACACGCTGGCCGTTGACCAGGAAGCCTTCTTAAAATCCATGCTGGGGCGCCTGAACATCTGCTCCAAGGAATACGTCATCAGGCAGTACGACCACGAGGTCAAGGGCGGCAGCGTCATCAAGCCTTTGTGCGGTGTGAAGCGCGACGGCCCTGCCGATGCAGGCGTCATCCGTCCCGAGCTTGAAAGCGACATGGGCCTTGTCATTTCCCACGGCATCTGCCCGCGCTACAGCGACTACGACACCTACTGGATGATGGCCAATGCCATGGACGAGGCCATACGCAATGCAGTCTGTGTCGGCGGCAATCCCGACTTTATGGCAGGCATCGACAACTTCTGCTGGTGCGACCCTGTTGAGAGCGAGCGCACCCCTGACGGCAGGTACAAGATGGCCCAGCTGGTCAGGGCCTGCAAGGCATTGCAGCACTTCTCCTATGCCTATGGCGTGCCCTGCATTTCAGGCAAGGACAGCATGAAGAACGACTACATGAACGGCGGCATCAAGATCTCCATTCCGCCCACGGTCCTCTTCTCTGTCATAGGCGTCCTCAACAATATCGTGGCAACCCAGACTTCGGACTTCAAGAAAGCCGGCGACGTCATCTACCTGCTGGGCAGCACGGGCTGCGAGCTTGGCGGCAGCGAGGCAGCCGACGAGCTGGGCCTTTGCGGCGGAAGGGTGCCCACTGTCGATGCCAGGCAGGCACTGGCACGCTACCGCTCAGTCCATGCAATGCTTGGACAGCGCATGGCTTCAGCCTGCCATGACTGCTCTGACGGCGGCCTTGCCGTAGCTCTTGCCGAAATGTGCATCGGCGGACGCCTTGGCTGCGAAATTGATCTGGACAAGGTGCATACCACAGGCACGGCCATGACTGCCATGGAGACGCTGTACTCCCAGTCTGCCAGCCGCATCCTGGTTACGGTGAAGCCTGAGTTTGCCCCCATAATGGACATGCTGGGCACCAGGCAGATTGTCAGCCGCATCGGCACAGTGACCGATGCAGGCAGCATGCTGGTCCGCTCAGGCACCAGCGTCCTCTTCAGCGCCCCTGTTGACGAGCTGGCCCATGCCTTCAAGAAGACACTGGACTGGTAGGGCATAAACCCGCCGGGCCTGACGACAATACCGTATACAATATTCATGACAGCGGAGTGCCGAGCTCCGCTGTCATGCTGTCTGACCAGAAACTGACCAATCACTGCCAATATACTGCCCAAACTGGAGAACGCTGTGAAAGCGCCATACTGCTCAATCACGCCCGAAGGCTATCCCATTATCTTCCTTATGACTGTCTGCACGCTGGCCTTTGCCATGCTCAGATGCCCCGTCCTGACCGTAGTCAGCCTCATCCTGGTTGCCTTTTCACTCAATTTCTTCCGCGATCCGGACCGGGTGGTGCCCACGGCAAAGGACATAGCCGTAGCTCCCGCCGACGGCCGCATCTGCAAGATTGAGCGCCGTCCCGATCCTGTCACAGGCGAGATGAGGCAGTGCGTGTGCATTTTCATGAATGTCTTCAACGTGCATGTAAACCGCACCCCTGTGGAAGGAACCATCACGGCCGTGCAGTACCATCCGGGCAAGTTCTTCAATGCCTCCCTGGACAAGGCTTCCAAGGACAACGAACGCTGCGCCTACCAGCTTAAGGACGCAGACGAAAACACCTGGACCTTTGTGCAGATAGCCGGCCTCATCGCCAGGCGCATTGTGAGCTACGCAGAGGAAGGCGATGTTCTCGAAAGGGGGCAGCGCTTCGGCATGATCCGCTTTGGAAGCCGTGTTGACCTTTATTTGCCTGACAGCTATATTCCGGCAGTCTCCCTGGGAGAGACAGTTCTTGCAGGACAGACTGTCATAGCCCGCGCAAAGCAGGACTAGGCAGCACTCCGGCATTTTCCTGAGAGGTTTTCCGGAGATCTTTCCGGGCCGCCTTCCGGGACACATTTTTGCGGCTTTTTCTGAGGCTCGCTACAGGTATCGCAATGATGCCGCACAGAATCGGCTCAACAGGATCGGCATAACAGGAGAAACAGTGGCTTCTCAAGAAGAACAGGCTATCCGCCTGAATGCGGACGGGACACAAATGTCCGATACACTGTCTGACACACAGTCTGACGCCATGTCTGACAATATGTCTGACAGGCTGCAGGACGAAGCTGGAGACGGCCAGTCCTTTTGCGCTGACGAACCTGAGAAAGGCGGGCTTCGCGGCAAGCTTGGCAAGCTCAAGGACAAGCGGGCCATCTACCTGGTCCCCAATGCCATCACGGCAACGAGCATGTTCTTTGGCTTCCTGGCCATTATCTGGTCAACCCAGGACCGCTTCTCCGAGGCCTGCTTCGCACTGCTCATTTCTGCCCTGATGGACGGGCTGGACGGCAAGGTAGCCAGGCTGACCCATTCGGCCAGCGAGTTTGGCGTGCAGTTTGACTCCCTGGCAGACCTGGTGGCCTTCGGCATTGCACCCGCTGTGCTCATGTTCCAGTGGCAGCTCATCCACCTGGGACGCTTCGGCGTGGCCATAGCCTTTGTCTATGCTGCCTGCGGAGCCCTGCGCCTGGCACGCTTCAATGTCAATGCGCATACGGGAAGCAAGCGCTATTTCATGGGCCTGCCCATTCCGGCCGGCGCCTGCACGCTGGTGTGCTTTGTCTTTTTTGCCATGTTCCTTATGGAATCCCTGCCCACGCTGACGCTTATCCTGTCTGCCATTGTCACCTTCTGCACAGGACTGCTCATGGTCAGCAAGGTGCGCTATTTTTCCTTCAAGGAATACGACATTTTCAAGGCGCACCCCTACCGCTTCCTCATGCTGTTCCTGCTTCTTCTGTCCCTTTTGTACTGCCAGCCGCAGGTTGTAGGCTTCCTGTACTGCGCCCTCTATATCTTCATGGGGCTTGGCTACACCTATTACCTTCTTCCCAAACACACAAAAATACAATAAACTGCCGCCATTCAGCATTTCTGCACTACAGAGTAATTTTGCCTTGAAACAAGCATCTGCCATATCAATGCGGCATTACTTTATTATACGCCATACAGCCCCTGAGTTTTCAGGGGCATCTATGACCATGCTACTATGCGCCCTGTCCTTTAAGGGATAGTGTGCTTAAGCAGCTTGCCGCAGTAAAAGCGGCTTAACTTCTCTGACCCGGAGCCGCAGTGCGGTTGCTTTTGCACACAGGTTGCCTGGTAACGTCAGAGGAGTTTTTTTTATGCCTTCTAACCGTCTTGTTATTTTTGATACCACCCTGCGCGACGGCGAGCAGTCGCCCGGCTGCACCATGAACTTCCAGGAAAAGCTGCGCATAGCCCATCAGCTGGAACTGCTTGGTGTCGATGTTATTGAAGCAGGCTTCCCTGCCTCAAGCCAGGGCGACTTTGACTCTGTCCAGGCCATTGCCCGCCAGGCAGGTCCCGATATACAGATATGCGGCCTGGCCCGCTGCATGAAAAGCGACATCCAGCGCTGCTGGGATGCCATCAAGGATGCCAAGAACCCGCGCATCCATACCTTCATCTCCACCAGCGAGCTGCACATGAAGTACAAGCTGCGCAAGGAGCCTGCCCAGGTAGTGGCCATGGCTACGGACTGCGTTGCCTTTGCGGCTTCCCTGACGCCCAATGTGGAGTTCTCCTGCGAGGATGCCTCCCGTTCGGACAAGGACTTCCTCTGCGAGATATGCGCTGCAGCCATTGCAGCCGGCGCCACTACCATCAACCTGCCCGATACAGTGGGCTATGCAGAGCCTGCCGAGTACGCAAAGCTTATAGAGTACGTCATCAAAAATACAAAGGGCGCGGACAAGGCTGTCTTTTCTGTCCACTGCCATGACGACCTGGGCCTTGGCGTGGCCAATTCCCTGGCCGCACTGGACGCTGGTGCGCGCCAGATTGAAGTGGCCCTGTGCGGCATAGGCGAGCGCGCCGGCAATGCAGCCCTGGAAGAAGTGGCCATGAACATCTCCGTGCGCAAGGACCACTTCGGCCTTGAGTGCGGCATTAAGACTGAGCAGCTCTATCCTTCCTGCCGCCTGCTCTCCATGATCATCGGCAAGCCCATCCCCAGCAACAAGGCCATTATCGGTGCCAATGCCTTTGCCCATGAATCCGGCATCCACCAGGACGGCATGATCAAGAACAGGCAGACCTATGAGATCATGACGCCTGCCTCTGTGGGCCGCAAGGAATCCGAGCTTGTCATCGGCAAGCACTCCGGACGCAATGCCGTGCGCGTCAAGTTCGAGTCCCTGGGCTTCAACCTGACCGACGAGCAGCTTGAGACGGTCTTTGAGGCAGTCAAGGAGCTGGCAGACCGCAAAAAAGTCATTTACGACGAAGACCTCATGGCCATGGTCCAGGAAAAGATCTACCGCCAGCCCGACGTCTACTGCCTGCACCATGTTTCCGTGACCTGCCAGGATACGGGATCCGTGCCTCCGACAGCCGCAGTGCTCATGGACGTGCGCGGCGAAGAACGCAGCCTGGCCGGCTTTGGAGTAGGCCCTGTTGACGCCATCTTCAACGTCATCTGCGACATGGTGGGCCGTTCCCCCGAGCTTGAGCAGTATGCCATCAATGCCGTAACAGGCGGAACAGACGCCCTGGGCGAGGTGACAGTCCGCATCAAGGAAAAGGGCTTTTCTGCCATAGGGCGCGGTGCGCATCCTGACGTGCTCGTGGCTTCGGCCAAGGCCTATGTCAACGCACTGAACCGCCTTGAGGAAATTGAACGAACCGGCTCGCGCCTGCACAGCCAGCACGAAGCCTAAACTGTATGACACAAACGGCATCAGGGATAATCCTGATGCCGGACATCATTTGAAGCAGATCCCAGCGGAGGATCGTATGGCCCAGACATTAGCGCAGAAAATTCTGCAAAGACACACTGATGAAGCCATTGTCAGCGACGGACAGATCGTAAACTGCCGTCTCGACATGGTTCTCGCCAATGACATCACAGGCCCCCTTGCCATAAAGGCCTTCAAGGCCATGGGCGCCACAAAGGTGTTCGACAAGGACAAAATCGCCCTGGTTATGGACCACTTCTGCCCGCCCAAGGACATTGCCTCGGCCAACCAGGTCATGGTGAGCCGCAAGTTTGCCGAAGAGCAGGACATCACCCACTACTATGAAGGCGGCGTGGCAGGCGTTGAGCACACCCTTTTGCCTGAGCAGGGCATAGTGGCCCCCGGCGACCTTGTCATCGGCGCAGACTCCCATACCTGCACCTACGGCGGCATCGGCGCCTTCTCCACAGGCATGGGCTCCACAGACATTGCCGCAGGCATGGCCCTTGGCGAAAACTGGTTCAAGGTGCCCGCCACGATCCGTGTCGATATTGTCGGCACTCCCGGCAAGTACCTGTCTGCCAAGGACCTCATCCTGCTCCTCATCGGCAAAATCGGCGTAGACGGAGCCCTGTACCGTGCTCTTGAGTTTGGCGGATCCGTCATCGACAGCCTGCCGGTTGAAGGACGCCTTACCATGGCCAACATGGCTATCGAGGCCGGTGCCAAGGCAGGGCTCTTTGCCTGCGACGACAAGACCATAGCCTACTGCCATGCCCACAACCGCCCCGACGTCACAGAGAAGATTGCAGCCGATCCCGGCTGCACCTACGAGTCCAGGGTCACCATAGACGTTACCGGCCAGGAGCCTGTTGTTGCCTGCCCGCACCTGCCCAGCAATGTCAAAAATGTTTCCGAGGTCGGCGACCTGCCCATACAGCAGGTAGTCATAGGATCCTGCACCAACGGGCGCTTCTCGGACATGCTTGAGGCTGCCAACATCCTGCGCGGCCGCAAGGTGCACAAAAAGGTGCGCTGCATTGTCCTGCCCTCCACCCCTGCAGTCTGGAAGCAGTGCCTGGCAGAAGGCCTTATGCAGGTCTTTATGGATGCCGGCTGCGTTGTCGGCCCCTGCACCTGCGGCCCCTGCCTCGGCGGCTACATGGGCATACTCGGGGACGGGGAAAGGGCCGTTTCCACGACAAACCGCAACTTCCGCGGCCGCATGGGCAGCCTTGAAAGCGAGCTCTACCTTGCTTCGCCTGCCACAGCTGCAGCCAGTGCCGTTGCCGGCCGCATCATCGGCCCTGACG
>CAVJEZ010000034.1:0-13183 GCA_963648625.1 Odoribacter splanchnicus | reverse complement strand
GGCTGTACCTGTATCGAGCTTGGCATACAGAGCTTTTCCGACGAGGTGCTTAAAATCAGCAACAGAGGCTACGATGCACCGTCCCGTTGCATCTACTGTGCCCAGAATCTGCAGACGGCAGAAGAAGCCCTTCCTCTTGAAAAGCGCCTTGCCGCAGCGCAGGCCATGCTTGAGGAACGGGCTTTGCAGGGAAGGGGCCCATGCGAGCTTGCCTTTTACGGCGGCACCTTTACGGCACAGAGGGAAGATCATTTCCGGTACTGCCTTGCACGGGCAGAGGAATGGCTTGCCAGCGGGCTCATTGCCAGATGGCGCTGCTCCACAAGGCCGGACAGCGTATCTTATGAGAGGCTCGGCATGATGCGCGATGCAGGCTGTACCTGTATTGAGCTTGGCATTCAGAGCTTTTCCGACGAGGTGCTTAAAATCAGCAACAGGGGCTACGATGCCGTAACGGCAGAGGAAGGGATGCAGAAAGTCCTTGAGGCAGGCTTCAGCCTTGGCGTGCAGCTTCTGCCGGGCCTGCCTGAAAGCACTGTGCAGGGCTTTTTGTCTGATGTGAAAAAGTCCCTGGCAGCAGGCTGCTCCCTTTTGCGCTTCTATCCCTGCCTTGTGGTCCGCTCCACCGTGCTCGCAAAAATGTACGAGAAAGGTGAGTTTGTCCCGATGGACAACAGGACAGCTGTCAGTGCCCTGGCAGAGGGGCTTTTGCTTGCCAATGCGGCACAGGTCCCTGTCACCAGGATCGGGGTAGCCTGCGAGCCGGAGTTCGAGCAGCATGTCCTGGCAGGGCCCAGGGACCTTGCCATGGGAACAAGGGTGCGCTCATATGCCCTGTACCTGGCTCTGAAAAGAAGCCTGCCACAGGGAGCAGAGGTTTTGCATGTCTTTCTGCCCGCAAAAAGCCAGGGCTACTGCTTTGGGCACAAAGGAGAGAACCGGGCGCTGCTTTCGGGGCTTGGCATATATCCTGGCATAATCCGGTGGCACGACAGGGACGAGGTGGTCTTGGAATACAGGCAGGAAGCGGCTTTTTAAGCCCTGTACGCATCTGGACAGCACGCATTCTTTTCCGTATTCCAAAAGCATATTTGTATCAGGCAGTTGCCGCGCGGAGGATGTATTTTGCCTCAGGACAAAGAAATTGTGCACGAGACCATGCACGAGACCCGGCATGAGACCATGGGCGGGACCAGCGGAGAAAGCACGGTCCGGGATCCTGCAGGCCGCCAGCGGCAGGAGAAAAAACAGTTCAGGGGCCTGCGCATCGGTTCTGTTCCCATGGGGATTATGCTTTTCTGCGCCTTTGTGACCCTGACTCTAATGGTCAGCATGCCGGCCCTCATTTCAGTGGAGCGCAGCGAAAGCACCCTGACGCGCCTTCTGGCCGACAAGGGCTACTCCCTTATTACTGCCTTTGAAAATGTCCTGCGCACGGGAATGCGCACCCAGGTCGGGGTGCGGCTGCAGATGCTGCTTGAGCAGATGACCCAGAGCGGGGATATCAATTTTATCGCCGTTACCATGCCGGACGGAACCATTATTGCCCATTCAAAACGCGAGCGCGTGGGCGAAATCCTGCGCATTGACGGACAGGAAGTCTCAGAAGCCACCATGCATCAGCTGACGCCCAGGGGCGGCATGCGCTGGAGCCTGATGAATGTGGAAGGCGTCCGCAGCTTTGTGGTCTACAGCACGTTTGATCCAGGCGGCCCTCCTGGCAAGGGCAGGCGCCGCGCCGGCCCCGTGCCCATGATTTTCCTGGGTCTCGACGTTTCACCCTTTGAGGTAACCAGTGCCCAGAACAGGGCCTATGTTACCATGCTGGCAGGCGTGACGCTCCTTGTGGGACTGGCCTGCCTCCTTGTCCTCTATCACACGCAGAAGGCCTACAGGGCCCGCATGGCTGAAAAAAGGGCCAAAAGCCGTGTGGCAGCCCTGGAAGAAGAGGTGCGCCGCAAGGAAAAGCTGGCCTGTGTCGGCAACCTGGCCGCAGGCGTGGCCCATGAGATCCGCAATCCTCTCAGCTCCATCAAGGGCTATGCTACCTATTTTGCACAGACCTTCCCCGAAGGCAGCGACGAGCGCGAGGCTGCAACGGTCATGGTGCGCGAGGCCGACCGCCTCAACCGTGTCATTACCGATCTCATCGGGCTGTCCAGGCCTACCGACGTTACCCTGAAGCCCACCATGCCCGGGGAAATATTCAGGCATGTGTCCTGCCTGCTCGGCCAGAATGCCGAGAGCCGCAAGGTACGGATTGTGCAGAACGTATCACGCAAGTGCCGGCCGGCGCTGGTCGATCCCGACAGGCTGAGCCAGGCCGTGCTCAATCTCTGCCTCAATGCACTGGACGCCATGCCGGAAGGTGGTACACTGACACTGTCGGCGGATATGGACAGTGCCCGCGTCCGCCTCAGGGTGGAAGATGACGGCACGGGAATTGCCCCGGACAACCTGCGCCATGTCTTTGACCCGTATTTTACTACCAAGAGCAAGGGCACAGGCATCGGCCTGGCCACAGTGCACAAGGTAGTGGAGGCCATGAACGGGGATATCTCCGTAACCTCCACGGAGGCTAAGGACGGCAAAAGGGGCAGGACCTGCTTTACTGTCTGGCTGCCGACAGCCGACAGCACGCATCAGGAGACCGTGGCATCAGCCAGGAACGCATAACCGGAACATTTATGAAAACAGCTACAACAAACAATGCCTCAGTGCTGATAGTGGACGATGACGAAGCACATCTCGGAATGCTGAAGATGATGCTGAAGAGCTGGGGCTATGCTGCGGACACGGCCCGGGACGGCGACGAGGCTGTCAGCATGGTGCGCGAGAAAGCATACGATGCAGTCCTGACTGATGTGCGAATGGGGAAGACGGACGGCATTACGGCCATGAAGCAGATCATAAGCTTCAATCCGTCCCTGCCTGTCATCCTCATGACTGCCTATTCCTCGGTGGAGACAGCAGTGGATGCACTGCGCGTCGGCGCCTATGACTACCTTATCAAGCCCCTTGATTTTGACGCACTGAAGGAAACCCTGAAAAAAGCCATCAGCCAGGCCTCGCTTGGCGTGGAAAACAGGGAACTGCGCCGCCAGATGTCGGAAGAGAACGAGAGCCTGGAAATCCTGGGACGTTCCCCTGCTATAACCGGCATGCTGTCCATGCTCCGGACAGTGGCCCCGACAGAGGCAACGGTCCTGGTGACGGGAGAGTCCGGAACTGGCAAGGAGCTTGTGGCAAGGGCCCTGCATGCCCAGAGCCTGCGCCGCGACATGCCGCTTGTAACTGTCAACTGCGCCGCCCTGGCAGAGACACTGCTTGAGTCTGAGCTCTTCGGCCATGAAAAAGGCGCCTTTACCGGAGCGGACCGCCGCCGCGAGGGGCGCTTCAAGCAGGCTGACAAGGGAACGCTTTTTCTGGATGAAATAGGGGAGATGCCGGTCTCCATCCAGGCCAAGCTTCTGCGCGCCCTGCAGCAGGGCGAAATCCAGCGCGTCGGATCCGACAAAAGCGAATACGTTGACGTGCGCGTCATTGCCGCCACAAACCGCGACCTCAAAAAGGAAGTGGCAGAGAGGCGCTTCCGCGAGGATCTGTATTTCCGTCTCAATGTCATCAGCCTTGAGGTTCCTGCCTTAAGGGACCGCAGAGAGGACATTCCGCTGCTGGCAACCCACTTCCTGAAACGCTTTTCCGAAAGGAACCACAAGAATATCAAGGCCATATCGCCGCAGTGCATGGACATGCTGCTCCGCTACGACTGGCCGGGCAATGTCAGGGAACTGGAAAATGCTATTGAGCGCGCCGTAATTTTGTGCGCCGGGGACACGCTTCTCGGGCATGAGCTGCCGGCAGGCATTGCCAGGCTGGCCCAGGAGAACCCTGGCACAGGGCAGCAGGCCATGTCTTCCCTGGCCGGACTGCCTTTGGACGAAGTGGAAAAGCGGGCCATTGAGGAGACGCTCAGGGAAACAAAGGACAACAAGAGCGCCGCTGCCCGCAAGCTCGGCATCACCAGGGCCACGCTGCACAAGAAATTGCGCAAGTACGAAATTGACAGCAGGGAGGAAGACTAATGAATGGGTCTGGCAAGAGTGCGTCTGGCAAAAGCGGGTCCGGGAAGCGTGTGCCGCCACAGCAGCTTGCACGCCTGGTGGATCTCTTTTTTGAAGCCGGCGTCCTGCGCCATGTTCCGCGCAGCGGCTATATCTTTCTGGGCACAGGATCCGAAGACGTTGCGCAGCACAGCTTCAGGGTTGCCTTCATGAGCTTTGTCCTTGCCAGAATGGCCGGCGCAGACCCGTACAGGGCGGCAGTGCTGGGGCTGACCCATGATTTGCACGAGGCCAGGGTGTCGGACTTAAACTACATGAACCAGCGCTATGTCCGGACCGATCATGTAAAAGCCCAGGAGGATGCCCTTGAGGGCACTGGCCTTGAAGACGAGCTCATGAACGCCTACCGGGAATTTGAGGCCAGGGAAACTCCTGAGGCAAAGATCGCCAAGGATGCAGACCAGCTGGACCTGCTCTTTAATCTCAAGGTGGAGCTGGACAAGGGCAATGCCTTTGCAAAGGACTGGATAGACTCTGCCCTGGGACGCCTGAAGACACCGGAGGCGCAGAGCATTGCCTCTGAAATGCTGAATACCGATCACAACCGCTGGTGGTTTGGCAGGGTGGACAAGCGCTGGTGGGTCAACCGCTGCCTGCCGGAAAAAAGGAAGGCAGGAATGCATGCCGTTCATCGTGCAAAAGGTGCACGCAGGCGTGCAAGGCTGTGGCCGGTGCAATGCAAAAGGACTCAGGCTGAAGACGAATAAGGCAGCGGCAAAAAAGAAAGCAGCAGGAACTCTTAAAGCTAAGGGATCCTGCTGCTTTTTTAAGCTGTATCTGGGAAAGGCTTAGAAGGACACTGGCATGGCGCCGAAAAGCGTCTCGTAGCGCTTTTTGAAATCGGCAAAATCAAAGGTGTGAATCTGGGTGCCCTGCTGCTCGATGGCGTAGCTGGCCGTGATGGAGCCGTATTTGGCAGCTTCCGGCATGCTGAGGCCGTGGGTCAGCCCGAAAAGCAGTCCTGCGCGCTGGGCGTCTCCTGCTCCTGTTGGGTCCTTGACGCAGGGGCAGGGCAGGGCCGGCACAGTGACGTCCGTGCCGTCGGCCCCGTGAATGCGGCATCCTTCAGAGGCCAGCGTGCAGACAATCCACTGCACATGCTCAAAAAGATCTTCTTCCTTTTTCAGGTCCAGCAGCTTGCAGATGAGGCCCAGCTCATAGTCGTTGCAGACAAGGGCCATGGCGCCATGGACTGCGGAAGTCAGCGTCTCTTTTGTGTACAGTGGCATCTGCTGGCCCGGATCAAAGATATAGGGGACTTTGTGGGCACGGTAGACGTCCGGGAAATGCTGCATGTCGTCCATGTTGCCAGGAGAGACAATGGCAATGTCCTTTTCCGAGATGCCGGGGAAGGCGTATTGGGACGGCGTCATCATGGCACCGGCGTAAAAGCCGGTGATCTGGTTGTTGGCCTTGTCGGTGGTGATGTAGCACAAGGCCGTGTGCTTTGTTTCATCCACCTGTATGCCGTCCAGGGAGAGGCCGAGTTTTTTCAGGCTTTCGCCGTATTCATGGCAGAAGTCCGTGCCGACGCTGCTTAAGACAAGGGGCTTTTCGCCCATGAGAGCCAGCGTATAGGCAATATTGCCGGCACATCCTCCCCTGCGCACCACCATGTCCTCGACCATGAAGCTGACGCTGAGCGAATGCAGCTTGTCTGTCAGGATATGGTCCTTGAAATAGCCGTTAAAGTTCATGATGCGGTCGAAGACGACGGAACCGGAAACATAGATGGACATGCTGACTCCTTGGTATGTCTTGGTATGTCTGGACACGGCAGATGGCCGTGCGGATGTCTGGATGCGGTGCCAGCCGGCCTGCTTCAAAAAGAGGCCGGAAAAGCACCAGATGTATACGGACTTGAAACAGGCCTTGCAAGGGCTGGCATCCCCGCAGTTCTGCCCATAAAATTCAGGATTATGTGCAGAAAGCGATGGTGAATGTGCAGAAGAAGACCGGGCAAATCCTGCGCACAGGCATATACAGAAGCTTGATCCAGGCTGGCAGTGACAAGCTTGTGTCATAAATTCATATTTTTTCACAGGTTGCGAAAACGGGGACAATAAGCTATAAATATAAGGTTATAGTTCAGGGCATTTGGCGGAGAAATCATCTGTCACAGCCCATAACATCCCGGCGGGATTTTTTTCTTTCAGCCCATTTTCAAAGGTACATATATTATGAACGTTGTAACCCGTTTCGCTCCGAGCCCTACCGGGCATCTGCATATTGGCGGCGCCCGTACAGCCATTTTCTGCTGGCTCATGGCCCATCATTTCAAGGGCCAGTTCCATCTGCGCATCGAGGATACCGATCTTCTGCGCTCCAAGCAGGAATACACGGATTCCATCCTGGCTTCCATGCGCTGGCTCGGCCTCTCCTGGGACGGGGAGCTCAACTACCAGACGCAGCGCATGGACCTCTACAGGAAATATGTGCAGAAGCTGCTGGATTCCGGCCAGGCCTACTGGTGCACCTGCACTCCTGAGGAAGTGGACGCCATGCGCGAGAAGGCCAAGCAGATGGGCTTGAAGCCCCGCTACAACGGGCACTGCCGCGAACTGGGGCACGGTCCGGCAGAGGGAGCCTGCGTGCGCCTGAAATGCCCTGCCGAGGGCAAGATTGTCTTTGACGACATGGTCAAGGGCCGCATCAGCGTGGACGTCTCCGAACTGGACGACATGGTGATACAGCGCGCAGACGGCACGCCTACCTACAATATGGCTGTCGTTGTGGACGACTATGAAATGGGCATCACCCACGTCATCAGGGGCGATGACCATGTTTCCAATACGCCCCGCCAGATTCTGATCTACCGCGCCCTTGGCCTGAAAGAGCCTGTTTTCGGCCATGTGCCCATGATCCTGGGACAGGACGGCGCCAAGCTGTCCAAGCGCCACGGTGCCAGGGCAGTCATCGAGTACGAAAAGGACGGCCTGCTGCCCCAGGCCCTGGTCAACTACCTGGTCCGCCTCGGCTGGTCCCACGGCGATCAGGAAATTTTCAGCCTGGACGAGCTGGTGGAACTCTTTGACGGCACCCATCTGAATCCGTCGGCTGCCCGCTTTGACGTCAACAAGCTGCAGTGGCTCAATGCCCACTACATGCGCAACCTGCCTGTTGCCGAGCTGGCCAGGCTGGTCAGGCCCTTTGCAATTGACTGCGGCTACGGCGAGCTTGCCCAGGAGCGCCTGGAAGGCTTGTGCGTGCTCTTCCGCGACAGGGCCAAGACGCTGGTTGAGCTGGCTGCCAGCTTCAAGCCCATGCTCGCCAGGGCAGCCGATCTTGAATACGACGAAAAGGTCGTTGCCAAGCAGATTACTGACGAGACAAAGGAACGCCTGTCACAGCTTAAGCCGGTTCTCGCAGGCTGCGCTGCCTTTGATGGTCCTTCCCTGGAAAAGACCTTCAACGAATTTGTCTCTGCCAACGGCCTTACCTTCAAGCAGATTGCACCTGCCCTGCGCACGGCTCTTGTGGGCTTTATGGGCGGCTCCCATCTGCATGACATCATGGCTTTCCTGGGCAGGGAAGAAACACTGGCCAGAATCGACCGTACCCTGCAGTTCTAGCCTGGTGCAGGCCGGGCTGTAAGACGCGCGTTTTTGATGAACAATAAAGAGGAGGCGGCTATGGATGAACAGTCTGTGCAGTCTCCTTTTTTATTGCTCTCTGACGGGGTGCGCAGCTGGGTCAACCAGAAGGGCTGGGCCCGGCTGCGCCCCATACAGGAACAGAGCCTCCCTGCTGTCCTGGCAAAGGACAGGGACGTCATTATTTCCGCAGCCACGGCATCTGGTAAGACAGAGGCAGCCTTTCTGCCTGCCTTTTCCGCCTTGCGCCGCGGCGCAAAAAGCACGTCCATCCTGTATATAAGCCCCCTCAAGGCCCTGATTAATGACCAGAGAAGGCGCCTGGCAAGCCTTGCACAGGCCCTGCGCCTTCCTGTTACGGCCTGGCACGGAGACATGTCCCGGGAAGACAGGATTGCCTATTTTGAAGATCCCCGCGGCGTGCTCATGACAACGCCCGAGTCGCTTGAGGGCTTTTTGCTCAGGCATACGTCCCTCTGCTACAGGATTTTTGCCGAGCTTGAGTACGTCATTATCGACGAATTTCATTCGCTGGCTGACAGCGAGCGGGGCTTCCAGCTACTTTCGCTGTTGCACCGCCTTGAAGTCATGCTCAGGCGGACAGTGCCCAGAATTGCCTTAAGCGCCACCTTTGGCAGTGCCGATGAAATGGTGCAGCGCCTGCGCCCGCACCGCAATGGCTACCCCTGTACGGTTGTGAGCACGCAGGACGAGTGCCGTGCCAGGTTTGAGGTGCGCACCTACATCGACGTGCCGCCCTATTTGCGCAAATACGTGCAGGAAAAGGGCCTGGAATACCTTATCAAGGATATGTACCAGCTGCTTTGCGGCGGGCATAACCTTATTTTTACAAACTCGCGCAGAAGGACAGAGCAGATTGCAGCGGCCCTGGCAAGGCTCTGCAGGGAAGAGGGCCGGGAAAACGAGTTTTTCCCGCATCACGGAAGCCTCTCGCAGTCCCTGCGCCAGAGTCTGGAACAGCGGCTGCAAAATGAAAAGCCGGCAACTGCAGTCTGCACCATGACGCTTGAGCTGGGCATAGACATTGGCAATATGGACAGCATAGCCCAGCTGGATGCGCCGAGCTCCGTTGCCAGCATGCGCCAAAGGCTTGGCCGTACCGGACGGCGCGGGGAAATGCCACTGCTGCGCCTTTTCCTGCTTGAAGGACGCATCACTGCCAAGGCTGCCATTCAGGACAAGCTCCGCATGGGCCTTTTCCAGACGCTGGCTGTGCTGCAGCTTGTCAGGGAGGGCTGGAACGAGCCGGTGGGAGCCTCAAGGCCGCACTATTCCACGCTGGCCCAGCAGGTCCTGTCCGTGGTCTCGCAATATAACGGCGTCAGGCCGTCGGCTTTGTACGGGCTTTTGTGCACGACAGGCCCCTTTGCCGTCACACAGGACGATTTCATGGTGTTCCTGAAGGGGCTGCATAAAAGAAACCTTGTCTTGAGAGACGACAACAAGGAGATCCGCCTGACTGAAAAAGGGCAGCAGATTGTCTCCGGACTCGATTTTCTGACAGCCTTCAGACAGGCGCCGGAGTATACGCTGGCAAGCAACGGCAGCATTCTGGGCAGGCTTCCCATGGACGAGCCGCTTGAAGATGGCCAGCGCATTCTTTTTGCCGGCAGGGCCTGGCGGGTTTTGAGCACTGATCTGGCATCCATGACCATACAGCTTGCCAGGGACACGGACGGCGAGGCGCCAAAGTTCGGCGGGTTTGGGAAAAGCGTGCACGACCGCGTGCGCCAGGTCATGCGCGAGCTGTATGCAAGCGGCACGATACCTGACGTATATTGTTCCTACACGGCGAGGAACATGATGAAGGAAGGGCGCAGGGCATTTCTGAACCTGGAGCTTAACTCACTGTCCGTGCTTATATCCAGCAGCACCCTGTATCTTTTCCCCTGGCGCGGGGACACATTCTGCCGCACGGTTGTTGCCCTTTTGCGGATGGCTGGCCTGAACGCCGATACCATGACCGGTGTTGTGGATGTCCGTGATGCAAGCCTGCATACCTTCAGGAACATGCTGGCTGCTTTCCTGGCCAAAGGGAAGCCCTCTGCCCCTACAATTACCAGGAGCATAGACACCATGCTTCAGGGAAAGTTTGCATCCTTTGTCGATGAAAACCTTCTGGCCAGCGACAATGCCCTGCGCTTTTATGTTGTGGATGAAGCCTGGGACTGGCTGGTACAGTTACTGGACAGCGGCCTGTCCCCGCAAAAGGTAAACTTTTTCTGATGCCAGGGGACAGGCGCAAAGGAAAAACAGCTGAAGAAGCAGCCTTGAGAGAAGTACCCTTAAGACAGGCAGCCTTTGGAAAGATCAGGCGCGGATGACAGTGCCAAGCCCTGTCTCGCCTTCAAGCAGGCGGCGCAGGGCCGATTTTTCGGCACCGTTCAGGATGAGCGCCTTGCGGCATCCCATATTCAGTGCATGCAGGCAGGAATCGACCTTGGGTATCATGCCGCCGCAAATAGTGCCTTCGTCTTTCAGGGCCTGGATGTCAGCTGCAGTCAGTTCGCGCAAAAGATTTTTGCCTGCATCCAGAACGCCCGGCACATCGCTCATGAGGACGAAGAATTCTGCCTGAAGGGCGCCGGCTATGGCGCCTGCGGCCGTGTCGGCATTGATGTTGAGCGCTCCGCCCTGCTCATCCTCGGCAATGGGGGAGACAACAGGCATAAAGCCGCCGCTGACAAGGCAGGAGATGATTCCCGGCTCTACGTGCGTGACGTCGCCTACGCGGCCAAGCTTTGCATCGCGGACCCTGGCCCTGAGCAGAGGTGCCCCGTCGCGGCCGCTGATGCCGCAGGCTGCGACGCCTGCTGCCGTCATGGCAGAGACCAGTTCCTTGTTGACCTGGGCTGAGAGAGCCATTTCCACGGCTTCCATGGCCGCATCGTCCGTGACACGCAGTCCCTGTTCAAAGCGGGACTCTATGGAAAGCCTTTTAAGCAGGGAAGAAATCTGCGGGCCGCCGCCGTGAACGACAACGCACTTGCGCCCGCCTGCAGCCAGAGGGGCAAGGTCCCTTGCAAAGGCATCCCTTAGGGCAGGATCCGTCATGGTGTGGCCGCCGAACTTGATGACGATATACTTTGTATCCATAGCTCTGGTTCTCTATTTCTGGCTTTATTCGTCGTGCAGGCACTGTTTCAGGCAGTTGTCCTGGCACATGTCCTGAGAATTGTCCCGGAAATTGTCCCGGGCGTCAGCCCTGGCTTTTTCCTCGCATCGCTTTTTGTAGCGTTCTTCCTTTTCCCTCTGCCTCTGTTCCAGGCGCTCAGCCTCTTTCTGGCTGGCCAGGGCGTGCTTTTCAGCCTTGATTTCTTCCCAGGACGGGCGGCTGAAGAGGGTGCGGGAAAGATCCGGCTGGCAGTCCAGGATTTCCTGGCTGCCGTCTGCTGCCTTGATCCACACACGGGCAGAATCAAGCTTTGCCGCCTTTGGCGCATAGGAGAGGTACTGTCCTGCGGCTTTTTGTATCATTTCAGCCGGCCAGGACGCCCCGTCCCTCAGCAGGGCAAGTGGGCCCGGCAGATCGCAGAGGCCTATGAGCAGGTCGCCAGGCTTCTGCGCCTCGCGCAGGCGGCCGTTGTCCTTGTTGTTGCGGGCACATACCATCCAGAATGCGCCGGTATTTGAGACATGCCAGAGCTGCCGCCCGAAGCCGGTCAGCATGTAGTCATCGACAGAGGCATTTTCCCTGTGCATGCGCAAAGGCCAGTAGTGGCGGGCATTTTCCCGTTCTGTCAGGCGGCAGCCGCCGCCGGGGGAAGGTATTTCGGTGAAGCCGTATTTTTCGGCCAGGGCCAGCTGTTCCAGGCGCCCCCTGCCGTGAATGGCCAGAAGGCGGCTGCGGTCAACCTGTCCTGAGAGCTCGCAGGGAGTAGGCGCAAGATGCTGGGCGCACAGGGGCCGCAAAAGCAGGTCATCCACGCCTGCCTCATGCATGATGCGGTTCATGATGTCCCTGCGCTGGGACATGGGGCGCTGTCCCAGGACTTCGCCGGTTGCGACAAATTTGCCGCCCAGTTCTTCCATGCGCAGCCTGGCCAGCCTGAGAAGGATGATTTTGCAGTCAACGCAGGGGTTCATGACCTTGCCAAAGCCGTGGTCGGGCCAGCGGTTTATCTGGCTGACAATCTCCTCTCCTGCACTGGCAATTTCGACATCGACGCCGTACAGGCGCTGCCAGCGCGACTGTGCATTGGGGGAACCGAAAAAGGGCGAAACATAGTGCAGGCAGCGCACGTTGAGCCCCTGCTCCATAAGCAGCCTGGCTGTGAGCAGGCTGTCAAGGCCGCCTGAAAAAAGAACAACACCGTCTATCATGGGAAAAATCTGAAAAACCGGGAAATGAGTACTGTGAAAGAAGAGGGGACATCCTGAAACGCCGGTGGCAGGAATCAGGCCTTAAGTCCCTGTTTTGTGCGAAAAGCAACTTGTACCTGCATTAGCCAAAGCTCTCAAGAACAAAAAGAGCCGCATCCTGCTGAAAACAGCATGGGGCAGGACTGAAAAAGGAAGCATTTGTGCGGGGATGTACTGGCCGCAATGCAGCGTCAGTGCATGGCCGGTGCAGGGCTGAAAGTATGCTTGCCTTGCCATAAAAGGAATGGTAAAATTTACTGTTTAGAATTGTCTATGACAGTTATTTTCACAACTAAATTACGGAGTTATTTATGGCAACGAAAAAAGCCGCGTCCGCAGCTGATGACGCCAGAAGTAACGCCCTTGCCACTGCCCTCACCACTATTGAGAGGAAGTTTGGCAAAGGGTCGGTCATGCGCCTGTCTGACAACAGCGTGGCCAGCATTCCAGTTATTCCCACCGGCTCCATAGGCCTTGACCTTGCCCTTGGCGTCGGCGGCATCCCGCGCGGCAGGGTGACCGAAATATTCGGCCCCGAGTCCTCGGGCAAGACAACCCTTACCCTGCACCTTATTGCCGAGTGCCAGAAGCGCGGCGGCACCTGCGCCTTCATTGATGCCGAGCATGCCCTTGACGTGTCCTATGCCAAGGCCCTGGGCGTCAATACCGACGAGCTCCTTGTGTCCCAGCCGGACTACGGCGAGCAGGCCCTGCAGATAGCTGACATGCTTGTCCGCTCGGCAGCCGTGGAACTGGTCGTCATTGACTCTGTGGCAGCCCTTGTGCCCCAGAGCGAGCTGAACGGCGATCTCGGCAACATGCAGGTTGGCGGCCATGCCCGCCTCATGTCCCATGCCATGCGCCGCCTGACGGGCACCATCCACCGCTCGAATACAGCCGTCGTCTTCATCAACCAGATCCGCATGAAGATCGGCAACGGCCCCTATGTGGGCAACCCCGAGACAACAACCGGCGGCAATGCGCTCAAGTTCTACTCCTCTGTCCGCATCGACATCAGGCGTGTCGGCACCATCAAGGACAGCAAGGACAATCCCATGGGCAGCCTCACCAAGGTGAAGGTTG
>CAVJEZ010000033.1:7554-13363 GCA_963648625.1 Odoribacter splanchnicus | reverse complement strand
CAGTTTGTGCCTGGCCTAGCCGTGTTCAAGCATGTCGTTGTCGTGCATGGTCCAGACGCCGCAGGGACACACGCCGGCACACACGCCGCACCCTATGCAGCGTTCGGGATCAGAGACATAGGCAAAGCCGTTCTTTGTCTCTGTCCTTGATATGGCTTTTTCAGGGCAGGATGTCTCGCAGGTATGGCAGTCACGGCAGGTGCCGCAGCTGACACAGCGCAGATAGTCTTTGCCGGCCTCAGGGATATCAGCCCTTGAACAGCGGGCAAAATAGGCCGTATGCAGGGCTTTCTTGTCTATCAGTGTCTTCTTTGCAGGCTCATAGGACCTGCCTGCAAGATAGGCATCGCAGGCATCGGCTGCAGAATTGCCGGATCCTATGGCACTGGTCAGAAGGCCTGGCTTTATGGTGTCGCCTACGGCAAACACACCTTCCAGAATGCTCTGATCTGGATGAGGAGCCAGCCAGTCACGGAACTTGTCAACACCCTCGGGCAGGAAGGACAGGTCAGGAGACTCGCCGATGGTGATGATAACCTGCTCGCCAGGAATAAGGCGGCCGTCCTCGGCAACAATGCCCTTTTCCGTGATTTCCTTTGTCATCACAGGCCAGATAATCTCGCCGCCAAGGCCGGTTATATGGTCAATTTCCTTCTGGAAGGCCGCAGGCTTCTGCACATCAATGCAGATAACCTTCTTGGCACCCATCTTGTAGGCGCCTGCTGCCGCATCCATGCCGGCATTGCCACAGCCGATGACAATGACATTGTCTGCCACCTTGGGCTTTTTGCCGGCATTAACAGCCTTCATGAAGTCTATGCCGGCCGTAATGCGCTCACGTCCGGGCCAGTTGAAAATCCTGGCTACATGGCCGCCTGTGGCCACAATGACTGCGTCATATTTGGAGCGGATTTCTGCAAATTTTGCAGCATCGACAGCGTAGTTGTTGACAAAGCGGACGCCCATTTTCTCGATGCGGGCCAGTTCCTTTTTCAGAAGCTTCTCATCCAGGCGCTCCCTGGGAATGACCTGCTCCATCTTGCCGCCCATGCGCTTTTCACGCTCAAAGACGGTGACCTCATGGCCCTTGCGGGCCAGGCGCCAGGCACTGGCCAGGCCGCCCACGCCGCCGCCTATGACGGCGATCTTTTTGCCTGTCTTCTTATCGGGACCGGCTACTTCCACGTCCTTTGACAAAAGCCCCAGCTTTCCTATCTGGACAGGGAAGTCAACTGAGGCTCTGGTGCAGGCACTCATGCAGAGATTGGGACAGACTGATCCGCAGACACAGCCGGGGAACGGCGAATAGTCCAGGACAAGGCGCAATGCCTCCTCAGTCTTTCCCTCACGCAGAAGATTAAAGCGTTCCTGGCTAGGGATGCCGCAGGGGCAGGCGTGCTCGCAGGGAGCACAGTCATAATGATTTTCCCAGGCAGGCACGCGCAGGCGCCACATGTCATGGCCCACAAGGCCGTTGCAGAGGCCGTCGTCAGGAAAGACCGTTGAGAAAATGCCGCCCTTTACCCACTCGTTGCGCCTGAAATCAGCCATGGACGGGCGGGAAGTCTTTTCCCTCTCGGCAAAGCTCAGCGGCACAATCTTGTGCCACTGCTTCCAGACGGTGAGCTCTGCCATACGCTTTTTCTGCTGTACGGCATCAAGGAACTTTTCAAGGCCTGCCTTTAAGAAGTCCCTGTCCTCGTCGGTAATATCGACCAGCCTCAGTTCCTTGGGCAGTTCCGCCACGGGACCGCGCACATAGACAACGCCGCCGACCATGCCGACGCAGGGACGGTCGCCAAGAACTGAGGGCAGTGTCTGGGCATCACAGCCACAGACTACGGCCTTGCCGCCGCCCATGAACTCAAAGGAAAACGAGCCGGTATTCTTGAGAATCCAGAGTTCAGGCTCCTCATACAGGGGATCGTGCTTCATCAGCGATCCGGACCTGGTTCCGGCCCGGCCGCCTATATAGATGGTGCCGCCTGCTGCACAATGGCCTGCCGTATCGCCGGCATCGCCGCGCACTACAATGCGGCCGCCGGCATTGAGCCAGCCCACGTCCGCAGGAGCAGGACCGTCAACGATGACCTCGGTATCGGGCATGCACATGCAGCCCACGCGCTGGCCAGGATTGCGGACCAGGAAGGTCAGCTTCTTGCCCTCTGCATTCCAGAGAGGGCCGCCTATATCGTGCTGGCCTGAAGCATCCACATTGAAATCGGTCTCGCCCCTGGCAACGGCCTTTTCAATGGCCAGGATAAGATCCTGGGTAGACATGCGCACAGTATTGTCCAGGGTATGAATGGTAAGCATAATCGTCCCCCTTAATTAGCACGCATACTGGATGCCAAGCTTGTCTGCCACTGCCTTGTCTGTAGAGACAAGGGCATCGGAGCGGCCCACGGGCAGGGAGGAGTTCCCCACAGGAGCCATAAGCTTGCGCAGTTCTTCGTCAAAGGCCAGGACATAGTCCACTACGGCCTGGGCGCCCTTATCAACGTCAAGGCGCTTCATCAGGCGGGGATCCTGGGTGCAGATGCCGGTGGGACACTTGTCCGTATTGCATCTGTTGCAGCGTCCCTGCTCATTGCCTATGCAGCCCAAAAGCTGGATGAGCATCTTGCCCACGATGACGCCGTTGGCACCAAGGCAGATCATCTTGAAGGCATCGGCTGCTGCATTGCCGGTCATGCCTATGCCGCCGCCGCACCACAAGGGAATCTGCCCCTGCAGTCCCTGGGCCACGGCTGCCTGGTAGCATTCGCGGAGCTTGGAAACGATGGGGTGCCCTGTATGATCCAGGGAGACCTCGTTGGCTGCACCTGTGCCGCCCTGGATGCCGTCCAGGAAGAAGCCGCCGCAGATGCGGTACGGATCGCGCAGCAGGTTGTTGTACACTGAGACGGAAGTGGCAGAGGCTGCGCACTTGATGGCCACAGGCACGCGGAAGCCAAAGGCTGCATTGAGGGAGAGGTGCATTTTCTGCACGGACTCCTCAATGGAGTACAGGCCCTGATGGTTTGGCGGTGAATGCAGGGTTGCCTTGGGAACGCCGCGCAGGGCCTGGATGTGGGAGCGTACCTTTGCTGCAGGAAGCAGTCCGCCGTCGCCGGGCTTTGCGCCCTGCCCTATCTTGATGAGCACGGCAGCAGGGTCTGTCTTCATGCGCGGCAGGGCCCGTACAATACGGTTCCAGCCAAAATGGCCCGAGGCTATCTGCAGGATGAAATACTTGAAATGCTCGCTCTCCATGAGCTTCTGGGGCACGCCGCCCTCGCCTGAGCTCATGCGCACCGGCAGGCCGCACTTTTCATTGAGATAGGTCACGGCCAGGGCCAGGGCTTCCCATGCCCTGGGCGAGAGGGCACCGATGGACATGTCGGAAAAGAGCAGCGGGTAAATCCAGCGTACAGGAGGCATGTGCTCCTTTACGATCAAATTGTCGCCCTCTACTGCCAATGGCAGCTTCTTGGCCTCGACCACGCGGCCAAGGGGGGCGCGCAGGTCAAAGGTATGGCGCTCGGAGTCCAGGGCAGGGTCAGTCATCTGGGAGATGCGGCCCACGATGATGGAGTCCAGGGTGCGCTGGCTGTTGAGATTGGTACGGCCGCCGCGCTTGATGGGGCCTGTGTGGCGCTTCAGAAGCGTTGCCCTGTTGTCAGGGTTGCGCACGGGCCTGATGGCCTGGTTGGGGCATATCTTCTCGCACATGCCGCAGCCGCAGCAGGAGTGCGCCAGATCCGCAGTCTGTACGATGACAGGACGGGCAAGGTGCTGTGCCTGAGGCTCAGGGCATGTGCCCAGGGATTGCGGGACATCCCTGCGCTGCACATCAACATGGATGGCAGCAAAGGTACACGCAGCCACGCACGATCCGCACAGGGTGCACTGATCCGGCTTGTACTCTATCTTCCAGGGAAGGTCGTTGACCGAGATATCCTGAGTGTTTACTGCTTCCATCTGACTATCTCCAGGTCATTGCGGATTTCGATAAGTTCCCTCTCATTGGGATAGATATCCTTGGTGGTATCGCGATCCGGCATGATTTCGTTGACGCCGCATACCTCGGAGGCAATGGCAACCATGCGGTCTGTACGGGCCATCACCACGGGACGCAGCTTTTTGGAGTCGCAGCAGGTAATCATGGTCGAGTCGGGCAGCATGCCGATAATGGTATTGGGACCGTTGATTTCCAGATGGGCCAGGGACTCGCGGATGAGCTTCAGCACAGCGCTGTCAGGCCTTGCCTCAAGTTCGGCAAAGGGCAGCGGGGTTATGACATGCTTGAAGTAGCGGATAGGCCACTTGAGCTCATGCAGGACATAGTGCAGGGAGTAGAGGAAGGTCTGCGAGTCGGACTCAAAGCCGATGTAGCCGCGGAAAAGGGACTTCTGGAATTCCTTGTTCTTGGTGAAAAAGGTGTTTTCGCCGTTGGCACAGAGGGTGAATCCCTGAAGGAAGAAGGGATGCGCTGCATAGCGCACGATGTCGTAGTTGGTGTTCTGCCGGCACTGGACAACGATATTGCGGGCAGAAAGGCGGCTGTCGGCATCCCAGAGGCGGAAATAGGTGGCGATATCGGCAGGGTCGCCTATTTCCTTCAAGGTCAGCACGTCAGGCCAGAAGGAATACACAAAGCCGTCGTTGGTCTCTTCCAGCAGCTTGCGCAGGGCAAGCCTTGTATCCAGCAGCAGATCCTCGCGCTCGGCCTGGGTGCGGTAGCGGTAAATCTCGGGATAGTCGTAGTTGCGGAACACGTATCTGGGCATGGCCTCTATGCGCAGGCCCGGCTGCCTGTTTACATCAGGCACCCACTGGCCGACCTGCACAAATCCGTGCTGTTCCATGTATTCGTTGACCAGCCCCACGCCACGGGTCGTACAGGCCATGGAGAGGAGCGGATAGTTTTTGTAATGCTTGAATGCGCCGTCCAGGTCCTTCATGACCATGGCGAATCCGGAGTTGTCATGCCCTTCCTGCTGGGGAATCATCAGTCGCAGGGCCTGCGAGGGCGGCACAGGATCCAGGCTTTTGATTGAACCAATTCTACACATAGGAAACCGCCTTGGAACAAGGGGAAGAGAGGCTTTGCTGTCTTCCCTGCGCGAGAGGAAGCGCACATATCCTTCTCGCGCATACATATGGGGGAATAAAACTACAGTGCGCTGAGTCGTTTAATTGCTTTTTCAGTGTCTTCCGGCGTCCCGAACGCCGTGAGCCGCACATAGCCCTCGCCACTGGCACCAAAGCCTGCACCGGGCGTGCAGACAAGCTGGGCTTTTGTGAGCAGGACAGTAAAGAATGACCAGGAGTCCAGGCCGTCAGGCGTCCTGACCCAGATATAGGGGGCATTTTTGCCGCCGTATACTTCATAGCCCTGGCCTTCAAGGGCAGAGCGGATGGCAGATGCGTTGGCAAGATAGGCCCTGACCTGCTCCATGACTTCGGCCTTGCCCTGCTCTGTATGCACGGCATAGGCAGCCTTCTGCACAATATAGGGGCAGCCGTTGTACTTGGTGCACTGGCGGCGGCGCCAGAGGCTGTTCAGGTCAGTCAGCGAGCCCTTTCCGTCCTCTATCTTAAGTTCCCTGGGAACAATGGTTGCGGAACAGCGCAGCCCGGTAAAGCCTGCTGTCTTTGAGTAGCTGCGGAATTCTACAGCCACTTCCCTTGCCCCGTCTATCTCATATATTGAGTGGGGCACATCCTTTTCGGTAATAAAGGACTCATAGGCCGCATCAAAAAGGATGAGCATCTTGTTTTTTCTGGCATAGGCCACCCACTCTGCAAGGGCCTCCCTGTTCAG
>CAVJEZ010000033.1:2594-7205 GCA_963648625.1 Odoribacter splanchnicus | reverse complement strand
TCAGGACCGTATCCATGGAAGCCGGCCTCTGTTCCCATTTCATCCACTGCCTCATGCAGGGCCCTGATTACCGAGGGGACCAGGGGCTTTGTCACATCGCCTATGCCAAGGCTTATCACTTTTTTGTCAGGGTTTTCAGCCTTGTAGGCCCGCACTCTCTGGGCAATTTCGGTGAAAAGATAGTTCTTCTGCAGGGAAAGATAATGGGAATTGACCTGTACCATGGGGGAAATCCTTTTTGTCAGTAAGAATCCGGTGCTGCCATAGCTTCAGCAGCCCGGGCTCAATGTAGGTTATTGCACGGTTATCACACCGTCAAAGACATGCGTTGCAGGACCTGTCATAAAGACGTGATTGCTTTCCGGATCCCAGAAAATTGTCAGCGTCCCGCCCAGGAGGTGCACTTCCACGGTGCGGTTTGTGCGCCCTGTCTCAATGCAGGCCACAGCCACGGCGCAGGCACCGGTGCCGCAGGCCATGGTCTCGCCGGATCCGCGCTCCCAGACGCGCATGGACACGGAGGAATCGGAATCCACACGCACAAATTCCGTATTGATGCGCTCGGGGAACAGCGCATGATTTTCAAAGGCAGGACCGGTTTTGGCAAGATCCAGCTCTTCAAGCGGAGGCCTTGTCCCGTCCAGGAAGAGGACGTTGTGGGGATTGCCCATGGAGACGACGTTGGCCTGCCATTCTGTTCCGTCTACAGTGAAGGGCTGTCCCTGAAAAAATGCCTGAGTATCAAAGCCCTCAGGAAGCCTGACCGGTATGGAGCCTGCTGCAAGGACAGGCTCGCCCATGTCAACTGTTGCGCCAGTGACCTTTCCGCCTTCCATAAGAAGCCTGGCCTCTTTTATGCCCGAGCCTGTTTCTATACGGACCATGCCCCCCTGGGCAAGCCCGTGCTCATGGGCATACCTGGCAACGCAGCGGGTGGCATTGCCGCACATTTCGGCTTCGGAGCCGTCGGCATTGAAGATGCGCATCCTGACATCGGCCACGTCCGAGGGACAGATAAGGACCAGCCCGTCTCCGCCTATGCCGCAATGCCTGTCAGAGACAATTTTGGAGACTGCGGCCGGATCATCTATATGCTGGGTGAAGCAGTTCACGTAGATGTAGTCGTTTCCGCAGCCGTGCATCTTGGTAAATGAAAAGGTCTGACCCATTGTACATCCTTGTCGTACAGGGAGCGCCTCTGGCTGCATCCCTGCCCTGTGGCGGGTAATTTTTCCGGCAATTTTTGCCAGGGGGAAGAGGTGGCAAAAAGCAAGGATGCCTTTGCGCATCCCTGCTTTTTGTAAAAAAGAGAAACGGCAGTGTAAAATACCATGCCCCCCGGAAGAGTTCCTTTCCCCCGAAAGACTTCTTCCGAGGGGGCACCCGGGGCTTTGACAGACTTTACGTCTCTCTTGTCCGCCGGGACAACCTGCTTTCAGCCAGCTTCTGTGTTCAGGCATCTTCCCCCAAAAATTTCTGAAACAAAAGATCAGGCCGATTGCAAAGTGCTTTGTATTCCCTCTCCCCTGCCTGGCAGGGAAGAGGGCTTGTTAGTTTGTTTAGTGAATCCAGAGCAGTTCTTCGTACTTGGGAAGGAGCCACTCGGAATCGTCCACAATCAGTTCCATGGCATCAGAGTGGCTGCGGAGCTCGCTCATCAGAGGAACGATGGTGTCCCTGGCGCCCCTGGCCCTGGCCAGCACGTCTTCCGTACCGGCAACGGCTTCCCTGGCTGCTTCCAGCTTGGCAAGGAGCTCGTCCATTGCCAGCACATGGGTGCGGATGCGGTTCAGCCTCTCAAGCTCGGGCTTGGCATCCAGGCCGGCTTCCTTGGTGGAGAGATACAGCCTTGCAGCCTTGGCCTGCGTCTTGGCGCAGGGAGGCAGGACACGCTGGCTCACCAGGTCGTACATCATGTGGGCTTCCAGCAGGATCTGCTTGGCGTAGGTGTCGAGCAGGATGTCCTGGCGGGAAACAATCTCGCGTTCGCTCAGGATTCCGTGGCGCAGGAAGACGTTCATGACATCGGGGTCAGTGTAGCGTTCCAGGGCGCTCACAGTGTTGTTCAGGTTGGGCAGGCCGCGCTTTTCAGCTTCCTTGGGCCAGGCTTCGGTGTAGCCGTTGCCGTTGAAGACAACAGGCATATGTTCCTTGAACTCGCGGGGCAGGAAGTCCTGCAGGGCCTGGTTCAGGGAGACGCCGGCGGAAATGGCTGCCTCAAGCTGCGTGGCAATGTCGTCCAGGGCGCAGGCAACAGCCGCATTCAGGGCGATGTTCACGGGAGCAATGGACTGTGAGGAACCGACTGCGCGGAATTCAAACTTGTTGCCGGTGAAGGCGAAGGGGCTGGTACGGTTGCGGTCTGAGAGGTCAACAGGGAGAGGAGGCAGGGTGGAGACACCAATCTCCATCACGGCTGTCTTCTGGTTGTGCAGAGGCGTACCGGACACAATGCTGTTGATGACGTCGGTCAGCTGTTCGCCCAGGTAGACGGAGATGATGGCCGGCGGCGCTTCGTTGGCACCGAGACGGTGGTCATTGCCGGCACCGATGGTGCCAAGGCGCAGGGCAATGGAGTGCTTGTGCACTGCCCTTAAGACTGCGGCCAGGAAGACCAGGAACTGGGCATTGTCCTGGGGCGTCTTGCCGGGATTGAGAAGGTTGTGTCCCTCGTCGTCGCCCATGGACCAGTTGTTGTGCTTGCCGGAGCCGTTGACGCCGTCAAAAGGCTTTTCATGGAGAAGGCAGACAAAGCCGTGCCTGGCTGCGATATGCCTCATCATGTTCATGGTGAGCATGTTGTGGTCGCAGGCGATATTGGCTTCTTCATAGACAGGAGCAATCTCGAACTGGCCGGGAGCAACCTCGTTGTGACGGGTTTTGGCGGGAATGCCCAGCTTGATAAGCTCGTTTTCCACGTCTTCCATGAAGCTCTGCACACGGGAAGGAATGGTACCGAAGTAATGATCTTCCAGTTCCTGGCCCTTGGGCGAGGAGGCACCTACCAGGGTGCGGCCGCAAAGAAGCAGGTCAGGACGCAGGGCTGCCAGATGGGTATCGACCAGGAAGTATTCCTGTTCGGGGCCGACCTGGGGACGGACGCTTTTCGCCGTGGTGTTGCCAAAGAGGCGCAGGATACGCAGGGCCTGCTTGGACAGTGCCGAAATCGAGCGCATCAGAGGAATCTTGCGGTCCAGTGCCTCGCCTGAATAGGAGTAGAAGTAGGTAGGCACATGCAGCGTGGCGGAATAGGGTCCGGGGATTACAAAGACAGGGACTGAAGGATCCCAGGCAGTGTAGCCGCGAGCCTCGAACGTGGAACGAATACCCCCTGAAGGAAAGGAGGACGCATCGGGCTCGCCGCTAATAAGCATTTTCCCCGAGAATTCGCAGATGGCCTTGCCATCGCCCACCGGAGAAATAAAGGCATCATGTTTTTCGGCAGTGGTACCGGTCATAGGCTGGAACCAGTGCGTGTAATGCGTAGCGCCCTTGGAAATAGCCCATTCCTTGATGGCAGCTGCCACGACGTCGGCAATGGACGGATCGAGACGTTCGCCGTTGTGGATGATGCGTTCGAGTTTTTTGTAGGCATCCTTGGGCAGGGCCTTGCGCATGTCTTCCAGGGTGAAGACATATTCGCCAAACATATCGTCAGACCGCTCAGGCGCGCCAGTGCCCTTTAAGGGGGCTGTGGCCATGGCCTCAAAGACAGCCTGTGTTCTTGCCTGTGACATATGTGCTCCTTGAAAAACAGCCGCCTGTTTCAGGCAGCCGCCTCTTGTGTGCTGTATGAAAAGGACTGCCTTATGGCTTGATAAGCTGGCAGCCTTTGCTTTGCGTCTGATAATGCAAGGCGTGTGCCAGAGCATCTGTGTTTCACAGCAATTTTTTCAATTTTTTATTTTTATTGCATTATATCAACTAGTTGCAGCAATTCCTTTCTTTCACGACAGAGACAGTACTCTGTGATCATGCTGGCAAAACACCTTTTTAATCGTTACATTTTTGTAACTTTATTTTCTGTCACTGGCAAAAATGACCACTCCACATGGCAGGACAAAGAAGATAACATTTTGTTTTTATGTGCTTTTTATACTGTTTATATAAAACTACATTTTTGTAACTTTTATTTTTAGACATCCCGCACCAAAGCGGTGCCTTCTGTCATCGGACATAGGACACACTGTTTGATCGTTCAACACGGGCATATACAGCCACAAATTGCATTGGATGCTTCTTTGGCTCGCACCCTTAAAAGTTACAAAAATGTAATTCACCTGCGATACGGCAGTACAGGCGATCATACATATGGTTTTTTGCTGGCTCTTACGCCTTTTTGGGCCTGAACTCCCTGAAGTCTATGTTGTATTTTTTCAGGCGCAGGCCAAGGATGCGCTGTGTCAGGCCAAGCACCTCGGCTGCCTTGACAATCTGGCCGTGGCAGTCGTGCATGGCGTCGATAATGCAGGCCTTTTCAAGCTCGTCCAGGTGTTCCTGCAGGGTGGCGGTTGCATTGTGCTTCTGTGCCTGGCTGCCTTCCTGGTCCTGCTCGGCATAGACATGCATGCTCTGCGGCAGATGCTGCGGCAAAATCAGGCTCTGCTGCCC
>CAVJEZ010000033.1:0-1870 GCA_963648625.1 Odoribacter splanchnicus | reverse complement strand
TTCTCATCCATCTTCCGCTGGGCTTCCCAGGCGGCATAGCCTAAGAGCATGGCGATGATAAAGAGCAGCTGCTGCTCTTCCTCAAGCTGGGCAGGATCAGTCAGAAGCCTGTCCACGGACAGGGCGCCCACTACCTGGCGGTTCAGGCGGATGGGCACGCATATATAGGAAATATCGCTTTTGGAAAGGTTTCTGGACCGCGTCCTGTTCAGGAAGCGCGGCTCTTCCGACACATTTGAGATGTACATGGGCTGGCCGCTCTGCACCACATGCCCGATAATGCCCTCTCCCTGCACGTAGTGGCCGCGGGAACGCTCTGCAGGCTTTAAGCCGTAGGACGACTCGATGCGCAGCTCGCCGGACTGCGGCGAGACAAGGGTTATGGTGCCCTGCAGCATGTGCAGCCTCTCGGCCAAAAGCATAAGGACCTTGTCAAGGCTGTCCTTGACGTCCGCCGTTATGCTCAGGAGGTTGGCTATGTCATAGAGAAGGGAAAGATAGGTGACGCCGCGCACGGATCCTGCAATTTCGGCTACGTATGGCGTACTGAACAGGCTTGCCTGGCTGTTGTCACCGTCAAGGGGACCTGTGGAACCGTTTTCTTCAGGCAGATTTTCTTCAGGCTGTGCTTTTTTTTCCTGTCTTTCGTCGTCCATGCCAGTCCTTCTCCCTTATGGCTTCATATGAAGCTTCATACAAAACTTCATATGCGGGCTGAGCCCTTTTCTCCTCTGTCTAGAAAGTCCGTGCTTTTATACGTTTAAGGGCAGGCAAGCCGGATATCTGCGGCTGGCCTGCCCTTATAATTCTGACTTTATGCCCTGAAAGCTAAAAGCCCTTCTTTTTCAGAGCCTTGTCGATATTTTTCTCAGCCAGGGTGGCTACCATGACGGCCTTGATGGTGTGCATGCGGTTTTCGGCTTCCAGGAAGGCGGCATTACAGGAAGACTCGAAAACATCGTCGTTCACTTCCATGCAGTCTATGCCGTACTGCTGGTAGATTTTCTCGCCGATGGTTGTTTCGCGGTTATGGAAGGCAGGAAGGCAGTGCAGGAAGCGGCAGTCCGGATTGCCTGTCATTTCCATCACTTCCTTTGTTACCCTGTACGGCGTAAGGAGCTCGATGCGCTCCTTCCACACTTCATCAGGCTCGCCCATGGAAACCCAGACGTCGGAATACAGGAAGTCGCACCCTTCAACACCCTGGGCGACATCTTCAGTACGGATAACAGAGGCACCGGACTCTGCCGCATAGGCCAGAGCCTGCGTATACACTTCGTCGCTGGTCCAGAGAGCCTTTGGCGCCACACAGCGGAAGTTGACGCCCAGCATGGCACAGCCTGTCATCAGGGAGTTGCCCATGTTATAGCGGGCATCGCCTAAATAGGCCATGGTAAGTCCCTTGAGAGGACGCCCCGTGCACTCGCGCATGGTCAGCATGTCTGCCAGAAGCTGGGTGGGATGCCATTCATTGGTCAGGCCGTTCCAGACAGGAACATCGGCGTACTGGGCCAGCTTTTCCACGATCTCCTGGCCGAAGCCGCGGTACTCTATGCCGTCAAAGAAGCCGTTGAGCACCCTGGCGGTATCGGCCATGGATTCCTTTTTGCCAATCTGGGAACCGCTGGCGCCAAGATAGGTCACATGTGCGCCCTGGTCGTGCGCCGCCACCTCAAAGGAGCAGCGCGTCCTGGTGGAGTCCTTCTCAAAAAGAAGTGCAATATTGAGCCCCTTAAGCAGTTTGGGCTCGCGATGTGCCTTCTTGGCTGCCTTAAGGCGCGCAGCCAGATCAACCAGGTACATCAGTTCACCGGGTGTAAAATCCGTTTCCTTAAGAAAATCTCGCCTGAACAGCCTGTTCATGGGCATA
>CAVJEZ010000032.1:0-13796 GCA_963648625.1 Odoribacter splanchnicus | reverse complement strand
CAGGGAGGTTTACAGCACAGCCCTGTGCCATTAGATCAATGGAATGGATGTCCGCTAAGGACGCCCATGCAGGGCAGCACCTTTCAGGCTAGCCGGCCGCTTATGGCTGCGCGGGACTGCCTGCACAGGTCTGCCTGCATTGGAATGCCGGCAATGCAGCTGAGGCTAATGCTTTCAGCCATTCTTCCGGAGGATACAGTCATGCATCATCTCATAAACTTGCATTTGATAAAGTTTCTGCTGGCGGCAAAGCTTGCGGTGTTTGCCGCAGTTTTTCTGCACCATGCTTGTCAGAGCAGGAAAACGACCAGGTAGCTTCCCTTTTGCGGCAGAGAGCCTGCCTTCTTTCGGGAATGCACAGTCACAACACGTCAAGGAAATGGTATGGATGCCCAAAGAATAATACAGGATTTGCAGAGACGCTTTGATCGTACCACCTGGCCGGTTTTTTATGATCGCCGCATCGTCTTCTGGTACGATGAAGCCAGGGAGTTTGAGGAACTGGTGGATACGCTTTCCCTGGACAATGCAAAGATCGTCAAACTTACCGGCTCCAATTTCTTTGCTGTCAAAAAGCTCCTTGCCCTGGACGATACTGAAAGCAATTACCTTGTCTACTGCCCGCTTGCCTTTGAGCATCGTGAGGACAACTGGCTTCTGAACATGGAGCTGTACAGCGATGTATTCCGTGCCGACCTCTATTCCATGTGGATGGAGGAGATGGGGCTGTCCGCCCTCGATGTGCCCTCCCGGGATGCGCTGCGCGGCGTGGTTAAGCGGTACCATAAGTTTTTTCAGTCAGCAGAGCGCCGCAAAAAGATACAGGCAATGAGCGCCGGCATTACTTCCCCGGCCAAGATGCATCTGGCAGTAATGGCCGTGATCTGCGGCGAAAAGACTCCTGGCAGGAACATCCTCCTCCGTGCTGTCCTGAAGGGCGGCCTTAATGCAGAAGACAATGCGATCTACAAGGATATGGAGCGCTACGAGGCAAAGGATGCCTTCTGGGCCCTGGCTGCCCAGGTGTCGGGCTGCAGCAGCGGGGACAGTAGCCTGGCCGGCCTGGCAGCACAGCTTTTGATTACGGCCATGAGCCGTACAATGCCCTCTGTCATGGGCAGCGATGCCTGCGGGCTGGACAGGTATATTTCTGAACCGCACCAGGACAGGTGCTACGAGCTTGTTTCCGAGTGGCTGCATTCATCCGATGACCAGTCCCTGTACGATATTGCCAGGATCGTGGAAGAGGATCACGGGCTATTCGACTGCTTTTCCAGGCTGGAAGAAGACGATTTGCTGGATGCAGAGTGCTTCCCCTGCATCAACGAAGTCATTCTCACCAAGCTGATGACCGCAGTCAGCGAGCAGCGCAGCCAGGCAGACCATATCAGAAAGACAGCCGGGAAGCGCCGCACCATGGCCTGGTACGACAAGGTTGCCGACTATTACGAAGGGCTTTGCCAGGTTGCAGCAATGCAGACCTTCAAGCGCGATCATGCCCAGGGCTTTCACCTGGCGACACCGCAGGACATATGGAGGGCCTACACTGCGGACTACTACAGGATGGACATGAGCTACCGCCAGTTCCGCCTGCACTTTAACCGCAGCCTCAGATCGCCTGTCCCATGCCTGGACGATCTTTTCAAGAATGTGGCCTCAGACGTGGAGAAGCTGTATTCCAACTGGTACCTTGCCGGCCTTGCAGACAACTGGTCCTCTGTCGCAGAGGAGGATCTGGGACAGTACGGCTATATTCCTGATGTGGAGCGCCAGACAGCCTTTTATGGCAACTATGTCCGGCACTCAGATACGCGCGTCTTTGTGATTATCTCTGACGCCCTGCGCTATGAGGTGGCTGCGTCCCTGGCAGAACAGCTGAAGGAGCTGCAGGGCAGGACCGAGCTTGGCAGCATGTGCGGCATCTTTCCGACTGAGACGCGCTTTGGCATGGCAGCGCTTCTGCCGCACGGGGAGCTCGGCGTGCGGGCGCAGGCTGGCGGAGATTTGTCCGTGCTGGCAGACGGCCAGTCAACGTCAGGCATGGAAAACCGCGAAAAAGTGCTGCTGGCGGCAAGCCAGTCCGGCATTGTGCTTGAGTACGGCAGTTTCCTTAACATGAAGCAGACCGAGCGCAGGGAGCTCATCAAGGGCAGGAACGTCGTCTATATCTATCATAACAGGATCGACAAGGCTGCCCATGTTTCTGACAGCAGCGTCTTTCAGGCCTGCCAGGAGGCCATTGAGGACATAAAGAGCCTTGTCAGCCTCATTGCCAATTCCCTGGGCGGCACGCGCATCCTTGTCACGGCAGACCACGGCTTTCTGTTTACAGGCACTCCCCTTACCGAGGACGGCAAGGTTTCCAGGGAGAACTGGAACGGATGCGAAGCCGAGTACAGCAGCCGCTATGCCATTATGAAGAAGGGGGCTATGCCTGACTGCCTGATGCCTGTCAGATTCCTGGACGGCAGGACGGACTATGATGCCTTTGCTCCCCGCGAGAATGTGCGCATCAAGGTGAAGGGCTTAAGCAGCCAGTTCGTGCACGGCGGCATCAGCCTGCAGGAAATGGTCGTTCCCCTGGTAAAGTTCCACTACCTGCGCTCAGCCACCAGGGAGTATCAGAAAAACAGGGCCAAAATTGATACAAAGCCCGTGGAACTCGGCCTGCTGTCTGAGAGCAGAAAGATTACCAACAAGATTGTTATGCTGGACTTTTACCAGAAGGAAGCAGTGGGCGGCAATCGCGAGAAAGCAGCGTATGCCATCTGGTTTGCCGATTCCTCAGGCAGGCCGGTCAGCAACACTGTCCGCATTATTGCGGACAAGACGGACGAGCAGGACATGTCTTTCCGCTGTACATTCAATCTTAAGTCGCAGCAGTATGACAGGACGGCCCCCTATTACCTTTTGATCAGCAGGGAAGGCGTCCTGGACAATCCTGCCAGGTATGAATTCCGGATCGACATTGCGCTGGCTGTCGATGAATTTAACTTCTTCTGATGCAGCAGGCTGCATTGCCGGCCGTAGCGGCCGGCCCTTTCAGGGAAGCAGGCAGGCATGGCAGAAAGCAGGGGAGAACAGCATGGCTGAACAGCCGGAAGAACAGTTTGAAACACAGTCAGAGTCGCAGCCAGAGGCACAGCCTGGGACACAGGCTGGGGCACAGGCTGTGACAGAGTCCGGGGCACAGGCTGAAGGAAGCAGCACTGTCAGCGACAGCATCAGGAAAAAGCTGCGCAGCCATTTTGACGGCCGCATTGTGCGCAAGGACCTGACAAAGCACATCAAGGAAGGGGCAAATGTGCCTGTGTATGTCCTTGAATTCCTGCTTGGGCAGTACTGCTCCTCAGATGATCCGGAAGTGATTGGGATGGGCATACAGACCGTCAAGCACATCCTTGCCGACAACTATGTCCGTCCGGACGAAGCCCCGAAGATATTGTCCATGCTCCGCCAGCGGGGATCCTATACTGTCATCGACAAGATTACGGTCAGCCTGAATATCAGAAACGATGTCTATGAGGCAGAGTTCTCCAATCTGGGGATCAGGGCCGTCCCTGTTGCCGAGGAGTATCCCTCGAAGTACGACCGCCTGCTCTGCGGCGGCATCTGGTGCATCGTGCAGCTGGAATACGAGTTTGTCGAAGAGGACAAAAAAGCCTCTCCCATACGCATACGCAGGCTTACTCCCATACAGATGCCCCATGTGGACATAGGCGAGCTGAAAGAAGGGCGGAAGGCTTTCAGCAAGGACGAATGGATCGACATACTGCTCCGTTCGACAGGCATGGAGCCGGACCGCCTTGCATACAGGGAAAAGTGGCTTTTGCTGGCACGCCTGCTTCCCCTGGTTGAGAATAATTTCAATCTCTGCGAGCTGGGGCCGAGGAGTACCGGCAAATCCCATGTCTACAAGGAAATATCGCCCAACAGCATCCTTGTGTCCGGCGGCCAGACCACCGTTGCCAACCTGTTCTACAACATGGCCAGGAAGGCCATAGGCCTTGTGGGCATGTGGGACTGCGTGGCCTTTGACGAGGTTGCCGGCATCAGCTTCAGGGACAAGGACGGCATACAGATCATGAAGGACTATATGGCCTCGGGATCCTTTGCCAGGGGCAAGGAGGAAAAGGCGGCCTCTGCGTCCATGGTCTTTGTCGGCAATATCAATCAGAGCGTGGATGTTTTGCTCAAGACGTCCAGCCTGTTTGATCCCTTTCCGCCCGAGATGGGCACGGATACGGCCTTTCTGGACAGGATTCACTGCTATATCCCGGGCTGGGAGATTCCCAAATTCCGTCCGGAGCACTTTACGGATGACTATGGCTTCATCACTGACTACCTGGCCGAGTTTTTGCGCGAGCTCAGAAAGGAGCAGGCAGGCGATGCCCTGGACAGGCATTTCAGCCTTGGCAGGAATCTGAACCAGCGCGATACCATTGCCGTCCGCAAGATAAGCGGCGGCTTCGTAAAGCTTCTGTATCCTGACGGGGAATACACAAAGGAGCAGCTGGAAGAGATATTGCGCTTTGCCCTGGAAATGCGCCGCAGGGTGAAGGAACAGCTGAAAAAGCTCGGCGGCATGGAATTCTACGATGTAAACTTCTCCTACACAGACAGGGAGACCCTTGAGGAAAAGTTTGTTTCCGTGCCGGAGCAGGGTGGCGGCAAGCTCATACCGGAAGGCATCTGCCATCCGGGCCAGGTGTATACGGTCTCAGGGGGAAAGTCCGGCATGATTGGCGTCTTCCGCCTGGAAAGCCAGATGCTGCCAGGAAACGGGAAGTTTGAGCGCACAGGCCTGGGATCGGACGGGAAAAGCAGGGAGGCAGCGAATACGGCGTTCAGCTATCTGAAGGCAAACGGAAACCGCATCAGCACGTCCATCAGCACGACAACAAAGGACTATATAGTCAGCTATCAGGACTTGCAGGGCATAGGCATGACAGAGAAGCTGGCACTGCCGACGCTTGTTGCCCTGGCCTCAGTTGCCCTTGGCAGGCCCGTTGTCCCAGGACTTGCTGTCCTGGGCGACATCAGCATCGCAGGAACGCTGCTCAGGGCTGACGAGCTGGCAAATTCCCTGCAGGTCTGCCTGGACAGCGGTGCAAAGAAAATCCTGCTGCCTATACTGTCTGCCGCTGATCTCGGATCCGTGCCGCCCGAGCTGGTGGGAAGCTTTAACCTGCTCTTTTACAGCAGCGCAGAGGATGCTGTCCTAAAGGCGCTGGGCGTTGAGTAGGCCGCAGCCAGGGGAGATGATTCGGACTTTGGGCAAAGACCTCAGACAGATGGATAGTGATGTGAGAATCAGGGAAATCGGGACAGTCACGCCGCAGCTTGTGGAACAGCTGACAGCCTTGTGGGAGAAGTCCGTAAGGGCGACCCATCTGTTTTTGTCAGACGGGGAAATCAGGGCCATAAAAGGATATATTCCGCAGGGACTGTACAGCGTTTCCCGCCTGGTTGTTGCGGATGAGGATGGCAGGCCTGCCGCCTTTATGGGGATACATGGCCGGAAGCTTGAGATGCTCTTTGTGGACAGTGAGCACCTGGGCAAAGGCATCGGAAAGCAGCTGCTGAAATACGGCATCGAAAAGCATGGTGTCCGGGAAGTGACAGTAAACGAGCAAAATCCCAGGGCTGCTGGCTTTTATGAGCATATGGGGTTTAAGACCTATAAAAGGACCGACCATGATGAACAGGGCGGCCCTTATCCTATTCTTTATATGAGGCTGGATGAAAAGCAGCCTGGCTGTCTCAATGGACAGGACGCAGCTTGGAGAGTTTGACTGCGTTCGTTCTGTATGTGTGACGCTGTATAGAGCTGGTCAGGAGAATGCAGCATGACAATAGAAGAATTTCTTGCCGGAAAAGAAACAGATACAGTGTTTTCAGCGCAGTACCCTGAAAAAAGCGGAGCAAAAACATCCCTGCCTGCATACATGAAAACAGTTGTTGCCTTTGCCAATGGCAAAGGCGGCCGGATTGTATTTGGCATAGATGACCAAACCAGGGAAGTTGCCGGCATCCCTGAAGACAAGGTTTTCCAGGTGCTGGACGCTGTTGAGAGCGTTATAGCTGACAGCTGCGAGCCGGCGATTATTCCCGATGTCTGTTTGCAGGACATCAATGATAAGCCGGTCATTATCGCTGAAATCAGGGCAGGCCGGCAGAGGCCCTGCTACATCAAGTCTTGCGGGCCGGACAAAGGCGTATATATCCGCATTGCCGGCACAACAAGGCTGGCCGGCCGGGATACTGCCAGGGAAATGTACTTTGACTGCGATGGCCGATCGTATGATGCAGAGATCAGAAAAGACGTGGAAGCTACGGATGAAGATATCGGGAAGCTTTGCAGGCAGCTGAAAGAGGCTGCCATTGCCAACAGCGGATTCAATTCCCCGAGGCCAGAAGTACAGGATGTCACGAAGGATGTTTTGCTGGGCTGGAACATCTTGAAAAAAGGCGATGACGGCAGAATTTGCCCCACTAACGCCTACGTGTTCCTGACAGGACAGGATGAGCTTCGTTCAAAGATACAATGTGCCGTGATCAGGGGGATGAACTGTTCAGTTTTGCTTGACAGGCGCTTCCTGAAAGGACCGCTTTGGGAACAGATAGACGGGGCGGTACAGTATGTCCTCAACAATATCCGCATGGGATGCAGGCTGGTGGGCGTCTATCGCCAGGATATCTACGAGCTGCCGCCAGACAGCATCCGCGATCTGATTGTGAATGCTGTCATCAACTGCAGCTATATTCAGCCTGGCCACATTCAGGTGTCTGTTTACGATGACCGCCTGGAAGTCACTTCTCCTGGCAGACTGCTTCCGGGCCTGTCAACAGAGCTCATGAAAGAGGGGTTTTCAAAAATCAGAAACAGGTCTCTTGCAAATGCGCTTGCCTATATGAATTTTGCAGAAGCATGGGGCAGCTGTATTCCCAGGGTTGCACAGGCCATGCAGGAATACGGGCTGCGGCCGCCGGAGCTAATCGAAAGGGAAGCGTCTTGTACTGTCACGCTTTATCGGGCTCTGAATGAGCTCAATAAAGGCAGTGATATCCCTGTATTGAGGTCAGGTTTTAAGCCGTCCCCTGAACGAATACCTCAGTTTTTGTCAGATGCCACGATATGCACTGACTTGAGATAGGATATGAGCTTGGGGTAGTTGCCCATAAGCGTGATGAGCAGGTACTTTTCATCCTGCTTGGTTACATACTGGATGATTTCCGTACCGTTGTGCGTTGCCATGAAGGTGTAGGTATTTTTGTCATCGCCGACAGCAGCAAAGTCATGCCCTGAAAGCTGCTGGCACATGTCTTTGGCCATCTTTTCGGCTGAGCCCTTGCTTTTTCCCGAGAGTATCAGCATGGAGGCATCCTTTTCCATGCTGCTGATGCGGACGCCGTCATCTATCTCTTCAACAGGAAGCTTGCTGGGCACGCTCACAGTGAAGCGGCAGTCCTGGCTGCCGTACTGGCGTGTCGTAACAGCCGGAATGGCTGGCTCGTCAGGACGGTGGAACAGTTCCTCACCGCTGTTGATGGAAAGACGGCCATCGCCCAGAAGCTGCCAGATGACTATGCACCCTGTGCCGCTTTTCTCGCGAAAGAAGAGGTTGGGCCCGCTTTCAAGAAGAGTGCCTTCTATGCTGCCGCTCTGATCCTTAAGGGAAAACGTATCATTATATATAGTCAGCGTGCGGTTTCTGTCCAAGACAGAGCGCCATTCTCCCTGAAGTTCCTGCTGCGGTGCCGTTTTTTTGCCGCCTGCCACAACCGGTTTTTCCTTGTCGCTCCATGGAAAACAGGCGTCCCCTGCATGGACAGCTGTGGTAAGGCAGAAAAAACAGCAAAGCACTGCACATGATATATGTTTAAGGGCTGAATACAGGACAAACAAGACTGGCTCCTTGATGATGGGGCAAGAGCTCCTGCGAGCTCACCTGGTGCTGATGGATATGGCCTGGCAGGACGCTAATACTTCCCTTGTGCAGGAGAAGGGATTGCATCCTTCCTCATTGCCGGTATCCTTCTTACAACATGAGGTGCCGTTATGAAAGGATCCACGGTGGCAGAAAACCGCCTGTCAGTATTTTTGTGCGGCCATGCCATTGTATTCTTCAAAGAGCTTCAGGCAGGCCTTTCTGTCTGTTTCCACAAGATATCCCTTCAGCTTGTCCCGTCCTCCTATGAGCACCTCAAATTTTTTGTCACGAAAACCTATTCTCTCAATGTCATCAATAGTGCAGCCATAGTAAACAAGGTCAATATTGGCCCACAGGCAGGCGGCAAGGCACATGGGACAGGGTTCGCCCGTGGTATAGAGCACAGCTCCCTTCAGACTGAAGCTGCCAGTCCTTTTTTCTGCATCCCTTATAGCAACCATTTCGCCATGGCTGGTTGAGTCAGTATTAGCCAGGACCATATTGTGCCCTTGTCCGATAATTTTGCCGTCCAATACAATAACACTGCCAAATGGACCGCCATGCTTGTTATAAATGCCGAGCCGGGCCTCTTCAATAGCTGTTTCCATGTATTTATTTTGCGCATGGTATGCGGCTTTGAGTATATCTCCTCCCATCAGAAAATACCATAGCCTGCAGCAAACAGGGAAAGCGTGACTATTGCAAACAGATGCAGCAGCGATTTCATTTTCTGTCTCTCCTATTTTGCCAGAAGAAATTTTGTATGATGACTTGCCGGGTGCCTGTGGCACAGTAGTTGTACGCTGTACAAACCTCCGTCCTTATATGGCAATCCTCCTGAACATTCAGTTTGGGAGCATCCCCCTGGCCCGGGCCGGAACTGCATAAGACCTGACAGCGTGCCCGCAGCTGCCGCAGTTTTTGCCGGAGGGCACAATATGGGCTGATTTGATATTAGAGCAGCAGCCCGTATATGCTTGGACTGGATACAGGACAGACAAGGCCGGCTGCTGCATACAGGTGGAAATATGGCTGGCAGGACAGCTCCCTCTGTATGGCGGGGCGTGCGTCCTGCCTCAAGTACTCCTGAGCCATTTTTACCCCATGAAGAGCCATTAGAAAAGACCCCGCGGTGACAGAAAACTGCGTACAAACGGGATATGCTGCCTTTCTGTCCGTCCGGACAGCGTTTCACCGACATGGGCCGTACAGCCTGTTTTCGTTTCCAAAATGGTACGCAAAAGCCTTTCATGAGATACGAAAAACAAGCGGCCTGTGACTGTGAAAAGGGCAGGCACAATATTGGCGTGCCTGTGCCAGGGACGGCCTTGCTATTTGGGCAATCATCGCGGCATACTGCACACAGAAGCCAGAACAAATCTGCCCCGGGTATGAGGTGAGGAAAGTGGTTAAACGAGACTTCTATATGGAGCGGCTGATCCGCAGCATGTGGAACGGCGAAATCAAGGTCATTACAGGCATAGCCGGATGCGGCAAGTCCGTACTGCTTTTCGATCTGTTCCATAAGTATCTTCTTTCACAGGGCGTTGCCGAAGACCATATCCTTACAATCGAGCTGGATCAGAGCCGGCATCATGCGCTCAGGAATCCCATTGCCCTGTGCGAGTATGTGGAAGGCATCGTCCGTGACAGAAAGGACGATAAATTTTACCTGTTTGCCGATGAAGTGCAGCATGTTGCGAAAGTGGCAGACAGGGAAAACGGAGGCATTGAAGTCACCATCTACGACATGCTCAACGAACTTAGGGCATACAAAAATCTTGATGTCTATGTCACCGGCAGTACTTCAAAAGGGCTGTCAAAAGACGTACCCACCGGGTTTCGCGGCCGTGCCACGCAAATTCATGTGTACCCGCTGTCATTTGAGGAGTTTTATGCTGCCGCTGGCGGGGACGAACTCAAAGCACTGGATGCCTATATGCTCTATGGCGGTATGCCGAAACTGCTGTCGCTGGATGATGACAAGGACAAAAAGGACTATCTGGCATCCCTGTACAGCGAACTGTATGTCAGGGATATCGTGGAGAGAAACGGTATTAAGCGCGAGGATATCCTGAACAGCATTCTTGACTTCCTTGCTTTGCAGATCAGTTCGCTCACCTGCCCGAACAATATTGCAAACGCCATATCGTCAATGAACAGCAAAAAGGTCAGTGCTGCGATGGTTTCAAGGTATATGCAGTATATTGCCGGCTCTTTCCTCGTTTCAATGGCCAGGCGGTATGACGTCAAAGGAAAAAACTGGCTCAAGCATCCGAACAAGTACTACTATGCGGATATCGGACTCAGGAATGCACGCCTGAATTACCGCCAGTGCGACCCCGGCCATATCATGGAGAACATTATTTACAACGAGCTTCTGCGGCGCGGATACTCCGTGGATGCCGGAGTTGTTTGTGACCGCACAGGAGGTAGCAAGGTCCGGAAGGAGATCGACTTTGTTGCCAGTGATGCGGACAGAAAATGCTATATCCAGTGCGCTTTTCGCATGGACAGCGATAAAAATGAGTCCTCAGAGCTGTCTTCACTGATGCTTGCCAGGGATTTCTTCAGGAAGATTGTCGTCCGCATGGATGTGCCGCACAATTTTTACGATAACAACGGCATCTTTCACTGCAGCCTGATAGATCTGCTGCTTGGACGGGTGGAATTGTTCTGACTGTTGCAGGCTCATATGGTCATATGGGAGCAGGGAAGCTGCAGGGAGTGCAAAAGCATGGCACTCTTTGCCATGCCATCAGGCACGCTGTCATCGGGAACCTGGGACGTTTTAGGACAAAGTATGATGTTAGAGGAGCCTGCCAGTTACAAGGATGGAACGATTCATGGCTGGCAGCTTCTCACGGTTTCCAATGTGTCGTCATACACAACAATGAGTATGACAAGCTGGTGCGGAAGGAGATAATCTCGGTCACTTCTGCAAAAGCATGACAGGCAGCCAATGGCTGTTTTCAGTGTAGCAGACGATCCCTGCCGTTGTGTATCCGTATCTGTATAACACGGTATATTGCTACGGACACAAGGTTTTTTACGTTCAGTTCTCACTTTTGTCATAATTTGATTGCTGGTATTATGGGAATGGCAGTTAAGGTTGGTTTACTTTTGTCATAATTTTACATATGAAATTATCAGATTGGCGTAATCGAGGCGGTGCATATGGATTGCATGACAAAACTCACAGCTATTGCAAAATCGCACGGCGGAATCATCGAGACGAAGACAGCAGTGCGTAATGGCGTATCCAAGGCGATGCTTTATAAGTTATGCAGGCAGGAAAAAATCTGTCGTATTGTAAAAGGCCAGTACATTCTCCCGGATGACATACAGGACGAACTGCTTTCTATCGTTATTCGTTCTGAACGAATAATCTTTTCTCACGAAACGGCTCTTTTCCTGCACGGAATTTCTGACAGAGTTCCTTTTGTACATGCAGTTACTGCACCGTCAGGTTGTATCCCGTCGGCATCAATCAAAGCTGAATGCAAGGTATACTATATCAAGCCAGAACTGTTTGAGCTTGGCAGAACGATACTGAAGACTCCTGCAGGCAATGAGGTTTCTGCATACGATCTTGAGCGCACTATCTGTGATGCAGTTCGCAGTCGCAACAGAATAGGAACAGAAACTTTCCTTGCGGCATTAAAGCTGTATGCGGCCAGTCCAAATAAAGATTTGAACAAGCTGAACACTTATGCAAAAATAATGCGTGTCTCTAATGTCCTGCGCCCATATCTTGAAGTGCTTCTGTGATCACTGCAATGAGTCTGAATACTGGCCACGCTTAGAAATTCGAGAATACGGCCGGATTATGGCAGTGCTGAAACAACTGACAGGCAATCTTCCGGCAAAAGCATGACAGGCAGCAAACTGCTTCCCAAAGTTCTCCCGATGCCTGCATACAGCAGGCTTCCTGCACTGCCTCTTTGAGAGAATCAGGCAGGTTTTAGCGCCAATCGGTTATTTCAGCCGTCAGATGCACCCTGTATAGTTGCTTCAACAGATTGCGTCTGGCGGCTTTATAATCAAGCAGGATTTCTTCAAAAGAGGCCCAGCCCTTTTGAGATCGCACCCTTTTGCAGGGAGGAGAAAAAGCATGCAGGAAAGTACTATTTCCAGAAGATCGGTGCTGAAGGGCACTGTCGCCTGTGCAGTGGCTTCAGTTGCGGCACCGGCTGTCTTGTCCGCATTGTCTGCGGATGCCATGGCTGCGGACAAGCCGGTGCAGAAGACTCCTTTCATCGGCTCTAAGAATGTCACAGGGCTTGAGACCAGTGGCAGCCGTGCAAAGGTCTATTTTACGCCTGTCATAGACAGCGCCCATCTTATCAGGCTCTACCAGCTCATCAATGAGCCAATTTATGGCAAAGTGGCCATCAAGCTGCATACCGGCGAGAAAAACGGCCCCAACATCCTGCCCCGCGACATGGTGCAGGCCTTCCAGGCTCAGGTGCCTGACAGCACCATTGTGGAGACCAATACCCTCTACAAGGGCGACCGCTATACGACTGCCTCGCATCGCGAGACCCTTAAGGTCAACGGCTGGACATTCTGTCCCGTGGACATCATGGACGAGGAAGGCGATGTCAGCCTGCCTGTCAGAAACGGCCTTCATCTTAAGGAAGTGGCCATGGGCGGGCATATCGTCAACTATGATTCCATGATCGTCCTGACCCACTTCAAGGGCCATGCCATGGGGGGCTTTGGCGGTTCCATGAAGAACATTGCCATCGGCTGCGCCTCAGGCCAGACCGGCAAGCGCCAGGTGCACGGCGTTGCAGGAGAGGTGCCTGAGGACTGGGGCAAGTGGCCTGCCAAAGAGCACCTTATGGAGCTCATGGCAGATTCTGCCAAGGCAACCTGCGATTACTTCGGCAAACACATCGTCTTTATCAACGTCCTGCGGCGCATGTCCGTTGACTGCGACTGCGCAGGCCTCAGGGCGGCAGAGCCCACCATTCCGGACATAGGCATCCTGGCTTCCACTGACATTCTGGCCATTGACCAGGCCTCCTGCGATCTGGTCTTCGGCCTGGACAGGGAAAAGAACCACGATCTGGTGGAGCGCATTGAGAGCCGCCACGGCCTGCGCCAGCTCACTGCCATGAACGAGCTTAAGATGGGCAATCCCCAGTATGAGCTCATTACAGTGAGGTAGGTGCAGCCACAAGCACAGTCTCTGTCCCAGGTTTTTTGCGACAACCCGCCAGGGCCTTCCCGTTGTCCTGTCTGTGCCATTTTGTCGTTTCATCCGAAAGACATGGCGCAGCGGACAGGGGAAGGCCCTTTTTTTGCATCTCCTGGTGCCTGTTTCTGGGCAGCATGCTGCATCATGCCCTCATAACGCCAGGCCATGGCTGTCACCAAGGCCTGCAAAGCTTTTGATGACAGCGTGTTCATGCGGGCTGTGCCGTCCGTAATCCAGACAAATGCCGGCAGAGAGACAGTCCCCTTGCTGCTGTTCTGCAAAAGCCAGTCGTTCGTTTTTGCAAGCCAGCTGCCTGGCACGTCCCTCCTGCTGCCAGTATGCCTGCCGGAAGCCCCGGGATGCCGGAGTGCCTGCTCATAAAAGTCCCTGGCAGAGGCACTGCTGCCTGCGGGCAGGAAGAGAACAGGGAAGGGCAGGCTTTGTCCTGCCAGAAAGCGGTGCGCCTGGCGGCAGAAGAGGCAGTCGGGATCCGTCAGGACAATGAGCATCTGCCTTGCAGCCTGCGCGCTGCCTTCCGTCTGCCCGGCATTTTGGGGTGCATCAGCTGGTGTGCCAGCGGCATATGCGGATGAAGCCCTGAGAAGGACGCCCGGAGCACTGCCAAGAAGGCTGCGCACCCTGTCCTCTGAAAGTTC
>CAVJEZ010000031.1:6502-13835 GCA_963648625.1 Odoribacter splanchnicus | reverse complement strand
GCATGCTTATACGGAAACAGCCTCATCCGCTGTATTTATATGCGCCCCTGTTTGTTTAGTGTAACGCTTACAATACGCAATCTGAGGAAAAATTCAGTGATTCCAATCTGTTATACCCATGCCAGATTATATTGATTGTTCAATCAATATAATTCTATCACCCGGTGATAGTATTTCGCTTTTACATTTTGACTCATGCTTATCTGTCCAGACTGCTCCTTGCAAGACAGAGTTTTCTGCAAAAAGCCATTCCCCAGTGAAGCATTGTTTCATATTTGTCACGCAATTGTATGTCATATTCCCTTTCATTGACCTGCTTAAGTGCACTGTCTACAGAGCTGTTCAATGAACTGCTTACAGGAGCACGCTTAAATTCTATGACTGCGGCACGGCCATTTTCTTCATCCTTTACCAGCAGATCAGAAAAGCCATATCCGCTTTCAATATTGGAAACAACTTCATATTCCTGGCTGTAAAAAATACCTGTCAGCAATGCATGGTAATAATGTTCCTTGTAAACATCAAAGCAGCTGACTGTTTTTAAGATAATTGCAGACAAGGACTCCGTCACCTGCTTTCCGTCTCCCTTCCAGAAAGCATCAAGGAAAGATGACAGATCCAGTTTTGAAATGCTCTTATTCCGCCACTCATCAATCATAATTGTAAAAATTCCACGTATTTCTTTATTGGGAATACGAAGAACTGTCTTGTTCATGCACACATCAAACTGCGTACTAAGCTCTTCTGTATGCTGCCTCTGCTCGCTGTCAGGACTTTTCGTCAGATAACCTGTCAGGAAAAGCAATGTCCAAAGGTTGTCTTCTGATGTACCAATCAGATCATACGTCAAAGCTTCATTTACTTTTGCTGCAATTTCCCCTTTGTTAAGGAGATCATGCAGTTTGTTGCCAATGCTTTTGTTCATATGATCAATACACCATCTGACATCTTCATTTTTGCTTGTATTAAGCCAGTAGGCGTGAGGCTTGGCATTTGGATCTGATTTCAAGTCTGCTACATACTGCAGAACATCCCATGGACAGTATATGCCCTGGTTATTACCAAAACAGTATCCGTCATACCATTCTCTTATGACATCTTTTTTATGAGAAAATCCTGCCTCATCAAGAATTTTTACAACATCATCAGAAGTAAAACCTATCTTGTCTGCAAACAGGGGATGCATTATGTCAAAGCATTTTATATTATTAAGACCTGTATAGGAACTTTCTTTTGAAATGCGCAGACATCCTGTCAAAATACCAAACTTAAGATTTGTATTGTCCTTAAGCAGGGTTGCAAGCATAGAATGTATAAGATCATACATGTCTTCATAATAGCCATGGGCATGTGCTTTTCCTATAGGCACATCATATTCATCTATAAGGACTATTACTTTTTTGTCATAATGCTGAAACAAAGCCTGGCAGAGAATTGGCAAAACAGTGCTTAATTCATCAGCACTTGCCCGGCCCTCATAAATTGATTCTATGCGCCTTTTTTCGCGTGCCCCCACTCTTGGACTTTTCAGCAGAAACAAATACCTGCCGCAAAGAGACGATGCAAACTCAGAAAGCCGAAAAAGCGCTTTTGCATACGTTTTCCCGTGAACATCACTGAAACTGGCCGCAAGAACAGGCCATTTGTTCATCCACGTATCACACAGTTTCTCATTCTTCGACACATGCAGGCCGGCAAACAGGGCACGGCTGTCCTTGCTGATGTCAAAAAATTCGGCAAGCATGCTCATAGTCAGGCTTTTGCCAAAACGCCTGGGACGGGTAATAGACGACACCTGTGCCGTCATATTGCCCAAAAACTCTTCTATGAAGGACGTTTTATCAACATAGCAGATTTTTTCTTCACGTACTGTTCTGAATGAAGATATGCCAACTGCGACGTTCACCATATCCGGCCATCCTTTTCTGCAGGAAAAGCCTGAGAAGATGCAGCCGCTGCCCTATTCAGGGAACTGCGTATGCAGGCTGACAGCAGCCCAGGTTTTCTTTCCCTTCCAGACATGCGGCCTGGCAAGGGCCGTAAAGATCGCCGGACAGTCTTCCATATTGTCTGCCAGGCACATCCTTCCCTGCATCTCATAAAGGCCGTCCCCGCGCTGCCAGGCCTTGTCTACTCTGGCATGGTAGACAGCCTCGCCTGCTGCACCCTCAAAATGGTACAGCTTGCCGTCAAAATGACAGCTGTCAGCCGGTGTCGGGGCCATGCTTCCCTCAACAGAGGGGCATTCTTTCAGGGTATAGCCAAAGTAGCGCTCTATGCTCTCCCTGACATAGCGCCCGTCTATGGTCAGGGATCCCCATTTGCAGCCTGCATCCGTGCACTTTCTGATGCGGCTCTCATAGTTGTTGATATAGTTGTGCCAGATGCCAAAATGCACCATGGCATAGGGCTTCTTCTCGTTCAGGACATCGGCAGCATCAAAATCCAGCATGCCCAGTTCCGAGAAGTTTGAAAGAAAGACGCTCATGCCGGCACGTTCTTTGGCATCAGCATCCTGTGCATGGCATGGCCCGGCAAAAAGGAAGCCGAGCGCCAGGAAAAGGACAGCACCATACAGAAAACGCATACCCGGATACCGTGTACAACTACGCATATTGCCTCCTTTCTCTCTTGTCCCGGCCTGCTTCCCTGCCAGGGAAACGCCTTTTACAGTTTCGACAGGTTCGGATGATGCCATGCTTCCCAGCAGAGCACCTTGTGCCCGTCACGGACGGACTCCCTCGGAAAAAGCTTGCGGCAGCATTCCGTGGCCTTAAGGCAGCGCGGATGGAAGGGACAGCCCCTGGGCATGTCGCCAAGCGCAGGCACGGATCCGGCTATGGCCGGCAGCCGGTCTGCCTGTGCGGCAGCACGGGACGGATCGCACGCCATAAGCCCCCTGGTGTAGGGATGCTCAGGCCTCTCAAGGACCTGCTCCACACTGCCCCATTCCACCAGATGCCCGGCATACATGACGCCTACCATGTCGGCCATCTGGGCCACGACGCCGAGGTCATGCGTTATCAAAAGGACAGACATGCCCCGCAGCCGCCGCTGCTCGTCAATAATTGATAAAATCTGCCCCTGTATTGTCGTATCCAGCGCAGTGGTCGGCTCGTCGGCAAGAAGAATGCGCGGCTCGCAGCTCATGGCCATGGCTATCATGACGCGCTGCCGCATGCCGCCTGAGAGCTGGTGCGGGTAGTCGTCATAGCGGCTTTCAGCAGAGGGAATGCCTGCCCTGGCAAAAAGCTCGATGACCTTCTGGCGGGCCTCTGCCCTGCCAAGCCCCTTATGGGTTATGAGCGGCTCGGCTGTCTGCTCGCCCACCGTGAGCACGGGATTGAGGGCAGTCATGGGCTCCTGGAAAATCATGGCCAAGGCCGATCCCCGCAGGGCCCTGAGCTCCCTTTCCTTCAGTCCCAGCAGCTCCCTGCCGTCCAGGCGTATGGATCCATGCGCCTCGGCACCCCTGGGCAGAAGGGAGAGGACGGCCCTGGCTGTCAGGCTCTTGCCGCAGCCGGACTCCCCGACAAGGCACGTTATCTTTCCTTCCTCAAGCGGGAAGGAAACATCCCTGACTGCATAAAGAGGCAGGCCGTCCCTGTCCTTGAAGGACACGGACACATTTGCAAGCTCTAGCACGGTTCCCATTTTAGCGGGCTACCTGCACGGCACGATGGCGCACATAGGCCTCGCGCATCATGATATAGGGATCCACTGCCGCATCCTTGAGAGCCATATAGGTGGGCAGCACGTCATTGAGATCATTGAAGAAGAAGCCTGCCTGGCCGCCTGTGGTGACATACCAGGGCTGGGCCAGCAGGATGCCTGCCGCAGTGCCCGGATGGAGCATGTAGTCACCTGCCCAGCCCACTGTTTCCCTGAGGGAGCTTGGGCCGATAAAGGGCCATACGATATAGAAGCCGTGCGGGATGCCCCAGTAGCCCAGCGTCTGCCCGAAATCCTCGCCCTCGGGATGGACAGGGACAATTGTCTTCTCCCTCTTTGCCACGTCGGCAAAGCCGCCCAGGCCGGCTGTAGTGTTGATGACAAAGCGGCCGAACTCCACGCCTGCTTCCATGAAGCGGAATTGCAAAAGGTTGTTCACAAAGCGGACAGGGAAGAGCAGGTTGTGCCAGAAATTGCTTATGCCCTGGCGCATGCCGTCAGGCGTCACAAAGGCCCAGGCATCATAGGCAGGCTTGGCTATGTAGAGATACAGGATGTCATTGAAGCCAAACCAGAAGCGGTTCCACTTTTCCAAAGGATCGGGAATGGACTGGACGTCGGTATCGCTGTCGTAGTTGTCCAGCTCGTCGTCAAAGGCCTGGTCCGCAGTCTTCTTTTCCTGCACCACGATGCCGTCCATGGGAAGCCGGCTGTCAGCGCTGTTCCCGTAGACAGATGAGGGCGGCATGGCAGACGGCGCGGAAGACACCACGTTGCGGCTGGTTACGGCCCCGTTCTGCGCAGCCCCGGCAGGCATGGAAAAGGCCAAAAGACAGGCTGCAAAAAGGCAGGCCTTAAGCAGGCAGGTTCTGAGAAGCCCTGCCTTGAGGCTCATCCCTTCCGGCATGGCTTTACTTTGCTGATGCATTGCTCCTGACCTCCCTGGCCTTTTTCCGTACAGTCTTTATCAGCTCGTCAGGCGATGACGAAGACAGTATCTGCTGGAACTGCGTCCTGTAGTTGCGCACAAGGCTGACGCCCTCGACAAAGACGTCGTACACGACCCAGCCCCCGTTCTTGGGCATGAGCCTGTAGTTGATGGGGATGACGCGCCCGTCCTGCATGGTCAGCTCTGTGGCAATGTCAAAGCGCGTGCCGCTTTCGTTGCTGCGCTCGCTGGTAAAAAAGACCTCTTCCCCGTTGTAGCCGTCAATCTGGCTCAAGTAGGTTGAGAAGAGCAGTTCGGCAAAGGCATCGACAAACTGCTGCTTCTGCGACGAAGTGAAGCTTTTCCAGCCCTGGCCTACGGTGCGTGCCGAGAACTCCCCGAAATCAAAGATATGGTATACCTCGTCCTCTATCTGCATCCGCAAAGGCTCCCTGGTCGCAGGATTCACATAGTCAGGATTCTTGATCAGCGACAGGATGCGCGACACGGAGAGCTGCAGGGCCTGGCGGGCTTCGCTGCTGGCAGCAGCATCAGCCCTGACAGGGCAGAAGAGCAGCACGGCCATAAGGCAGGCCATGAAAAAACAGAGAGGACCACAGAGAAGACGATGACAAAAGGTCCTTTGGGATGCGCACTCAGACATTGCTTTCTCCTGGCGGGCTTGTATGCGCGCTTGCAAGGCATGTGCCCCGCCATACAGAAATGATACCCCGGACAGCCGCTCAGGGCTGCAGGCCGGGGGCACGCTATTTGACGCTTCCGAAAGCGTACTTGCTGATAAGCATGCCGATATCCACGGCAGGCTCGGTATCCGTAATCGTGTCGCCGGCTTTCAGGATGTCCGGCGATCCGCCAGGCGCCACGTCGATAAACTTGTCGCCAATAAGGCCTGCCGTGCGGACAGAGGCCATGGTGTCGTCAGAGAGCTTCAGGTCCTGGTTGAAGCGCAGGGTGACAATGGCGGATGTTTCATTGTCCGTGCGCTTCAAATCTATGGCGGACACCTTGCCGACAGGCACGCCGGCAACCTCGATGTCAGCCCCGACCCTTAAGCCGGACACGCTGGTAAAGCTGGCCTTGAGCTCAAAGCCCTTATTGGAAAAGAGCTCCATGCGGCCCAGCTTGATTGTCATATAGCCAACGCAGATGAGCCCTATTAAGACAAAGATACCGACAGCTATGCTACGAGATGTATTCATGAAACAACCATTAGCCTGCCCTCAGGGGGCATTTTCTGCTCACAAGAAGCAGGGGACAGAGACCGGAAATACAGCTTCAAAAAGGGCTTAGCCATCAGCTTCCCAGCCAGCAGTCCAGTTCCGCCCTGACCCTGGAAGCCATCCTGGCATGGCCTTCCAGGCCCCTGCCGTCCGACTGCCTGCGCAAAAACTGCATAAGGTAGGGGTCCGTGCTTTGTTTCAGCTCTTCGGGAGAGCCGCAGAAAACAGACCGCCCTTCCCGTATCACCAGCACATTGTCCGCTATTGTCCAGACGCTGGCAAGGTCATGGCTGACAACAACGCAGGTCATGTCGGGAAAATGCCTGTTCATGGCCAGCAGGAGCTCGTCCATGCGGGCTGCCGTAATGGGATCCAGGCCGGAGGTTGGCTCGTCGCAGAGCAGAATTTTCGGTTCGGTAATAATGGCCCTGGCAAGCCCTGCCCTCTTGCGCATGCCGCCTGAGAGCTCGTTGGGATAAAAGTCTGCAAAATCAGCCAGGCCTACCATCTCAAGCACGCGCATGGCCTCGTCCCTGAGCTCGGCCTTTGTGAGGGAGAGGTGCTCCGACAAAGGCAGGACGACGTTCTGGGCAAGCGTCAGGGCGCCAAGCAGGGCCCCGTCCTGGAAGAGGACGCCCATGTTGCGGCGCAGCTTGCAGAATTCCCTTTCGGAAAGCCTGACTATGTCCCTGTCTCCCACAATGAGCTCGCCTGCCATGGGCTGGGAGAGCCCTATGATCTGGCGCAGCAGGGTGGACTTGCCGCAGCCGGATCCGCCCATGATGACGGAAACGGCACCGGCAGGAAGACTGCCCGTAACCGTGTCCAGGACGACATGGCTGCCGTACCCTGCCTTGAGGCCCCTGATTGTTATGTCCCAGCCTGATGCCATAAAGGATCCCCTTGCTGCCGCTTTACAGGTAAATGCTTGTCAGCACATAGTCGGCTGCCAGGATGAGTATGCAGGCCGTGACCACGGCGCTGGTAGTGGCATTGCCCACGGCCTCGGGCCCGACGCTGTCACGGCGCCTGTTGGCATAATAGCCCTGGTGGCAGCAGATGACGACAACGACGATGCCGAAGACCAGGGATTTCACAAAGCCGCAGGCGACGTCGTTCATGGTCACTGAAGAGGCAATGCGGTAAAAATACGTTCCCTGGTTCATGTCAAGCAGGGCGACTGCCGTCATATAGCCGCCCAGTATGCCCACCACGTCAAAGATGGCAGTGAGCAGCGGAAAGGCCACGAGCGAGGCCACAAGCCTGGGGGAGACCAGGTAGGAGACGGAGTTGATGTCCATGACGTCAAGGGCGTCTATCTGGTCTGTTATGCGCATGACGCCGATTTCGGCAGTCATGCTGGATCCGGCCCTGCCTGTTAGCATGATGGCTGTGAGCACAGGGCCGAGCTCGCGGATTAGCGAGAGCGAGACCACCGCTCCCAGAAAGCCCACGGCGCCAAAGCGGGTCAGGGTATAATAGCCCTGCAACC
>CAVJEZ010000031.1:0-5930 GCA_963648625.1 Odoribacter splanchnicus | reverse complement strand
CTGGGCAGCAGCTCCGCCGGCAGCCTGGGATGCCTGCGGAAAGGCAGGATAGCCCGGCACTGCGGCAGCCTGTCCTGCCTGTCCGGCCCCGTCAGGCTGGGCTGCCTGATCCGGCTGGCCGGCCTGCTGGCCGGCAGCATTTTCTGCACCCTGAGCCTGGGCGTCTCCCTGCCCTGCTGCAGCTCCGGGAACTGCACCAGGCTGGGCAGCGCCCTGTCCTGCCTGGGCAGGCTTGTCATCAGACGACAAAATGGCGGCCATTTCCTGCAGATGCTTTTCGGGATTCTGCCCGCGGCCCACCATAAAGCCCAGATAGAAGCACCAGCCAAGCACGCACAGGACAATCACGCCCAAAAGGGAGAGAAAGGCCGGGCTGGCAGTGATGTTCAGCCCCCTGCCCTGCTGCCACTGGATTTTTGTCTGTTTTTCCTGTGCCATCTGTTCCTCTCCGCGCCTTCTCATACAGCCTGCCGCAGATACATGTTCCGGCAGGACAAAGTCCTGCTACATGCGCTCCGGTGCCGACACGCCCAGCAGGTCAAGGCCGCTGGCCAGGACTGTGGCCACAGCCCTGAGCAGGCAGAGCCTGGCAACAGTCAGATCGCTGTTTCCGGATCCCAGGATGGAGCACTTGCCGTAGTAGCTGTGCAGAAGCTGGGCCAGTTCTGTCAGGTAGTGGCTCACATGATGGACGCCGAGGCTCTGTGCGGCCTGGGCCACCATGTCGGGGAAGACTTCCATCTTGCGCAGAAGCATTTTTTCCTCGGCGCCGGCAAGCTGTGCGAGGACAGCGGGATCAGAGGCAGCAGGCACTGCAATGCCTTCTTCCCCTGCCCTGCGCAGCACTGCGCATATGCGGGCATGGGCGTACTGCACATAGTAGACAGGGTTGTCCATGCTGCGCTGCTTGACAGCCTCAAGGTCAAAATCCACGGCCGCGTCCGTCTTGCGGGACAGGAACATGAACCTGGCGGCATCAACGCCGACTTCCTTGACGACGTCGGCCAGGGTCTCAAAGGTGCCGGCCCTGGTGGACATGCTCACCGGGCTGCCGTTCACAAGCAGGTTGACCAGCTGTATCAGCACCACGTCAAAGGTTGTCTGCTCCTTGCCCATGGCGGCTATGGCCGCGCGCATGCGGGGAACGTAGCCATGGTGGTCAGCGCCCCAGACGTCGATGAGATAGTCAAAGCCGCGATCGTACTTGTCATGATGGTAGGCTATGTCGGAAGCAAAATAGGTGAGGGATCCGTCGCTCTTGCGCAGCACCCTGTCCTTGTCGTCGCCAAGGCGGCTTGTGGCAAACCACAAAGCGCCGTCCTTTTCATAGATGTAGCCTGCCTTGTCCAGGGTCTCAAATGCCCTGGCCACCTTGCCGCCGTCTACCAGCGTCTTTTCGGAGAACCAGTTCTGGTGCTCCACGCGGAATTCCTTAAGGTCTGCCTTGATGCCGTCCAGGATGACGCGCATGGCATAGGCGTAGCAGCGGTCCTCGGCTTCGGCATCGTCCATCTTGGCAAGGCCGGGATCCTTTTCCAGCATCTCCCTGGCAATGTCCTTGATGTATTCGCCCTTGTACCAGTCCGTCGGCTCTTCCATGGGGCGGTTTACCATCTGGCAGAGGCGGTACCAGACAGAGTGGCCCAGAAGGCGCATCTGGCGGCCTGCGTCATTGATATAGTACTCTGTCGTGACATCGTAGCCTGCCTTGCGCAGCAGGCGGGCCAGGCTGTCACCGGCTGCGGCTCCGCGGCCGTGTCCCACATGCAGGGGGCCTGTGGGGTTGGCGGACACGTATTCCACCATGGTCTTGCGGCCCCTGCCGATGTCAGAAGAGCCGTAGTTCATGCCCTGCCTTTCCACGTCCGTCACGACAGCCTGCCAGAAGGCAGGCGAAAAGGTCATGTTCAGGAAGCCGGGGCCTGCAATGTCGGCCTTGATAATGTCAGGACATGACTTCAGCACATGTTCGGACAGTTCCTGGGCAACGTCCCTCGGCTTGCGGCCCAGGGGCTTTGCCAGCATCATGGCTATATTGGTTGCCAAATCGCCGTGCTCAGGATCCTTTGAAGGCTCGATGACGGCCTTTTGGGGCCACTCCAGGCCACGCTCCTGAAGAAATGATGCAATGGCCGAACGTACAGTGCTGTATGCCTGCATAGCTGCTCTATCTCCTGAAAGGGACAGCGATCATGCTGTCCCCGTTAATAACGTCTTCTGGCAGGCCGTTCATGCAGTGCCCGGCAGGCAGGGCCAGCCAGGCATTGCCCTCCGGCTGGTGCCGGTTTTCAGGGCCTGCTCACTTTTGCAAAGGGCTGGGTCCGTCTAGGCCAGTTCCTCGCACTGGGCCAGGGTGCTGACAATGGAGGAAGTGTATTCCTCTGCCGGCACGTCATCGAGAATGCGGCCGGTCATCTTGCTCAAGACGGCCTTGGGGCCGATTTCCAGGAAGGCACGCTGCCCGTCGGCATACTGGGCGCGGATAATGTCTATCCAGCGCACAGAGGATGTCATCTGGCTGAGCATGGCTTCCTTGATGCTCTCGCCGTCGGTCAGGCCTGAGGCTGTCACATTGCTGTACACAGGGCAGACAGGCTTGTGCCAGACAGCCTTGCGCATATGGGCGGCAAGCTGTTCGGCTGCCTCCTTCATGAGGGGGCTGTGAAAGGCTCCGCTCACGGCCAGGGGCAGGGCGCGGCCCTTGATTTCCTTAGCCCTGGCACCGGCCAGGTCAACGGCTGCCTTGTCGCCGGAAATGACGTACTGCCCGGGCGTGTTGTAGTTGGCCACGATCAGGGCAAGGCCTGTCTCTTTGGCAACGGCGGCTACGATTTCCTCTACCTTCTCAAGGGGCAACTTCACGATGGCTGCCATGGCGCCCCTGCCGTCGGGATCGCTTTCTGCCATGAGCGCGCCGCGCAGGCTGACCAGCTTAAGCGTGGTTTCTGCATCCAGGACGCCGCTGGCTGCCAGGGCCGAGTACTCGCCAAGGCTGTGTCCGGCACAGGCAGAGGGGCGCACATGCCTTGAGACCTGCTGCCACAAAGTGAGGCAGACCACTGTCAGGGCAGGCTGCAGGACCTTGGTGTCGGACATGGCCTTTTCATCGCCTTCCCAGCAGATCTCGCGCAAAGGCAGCCCGCTGACGGCCTCGGCCTTTTTCCACAGTTCCATGGCGTCCTTGTCGGCATCCGCTATATCGCGTCCCATGCCGGCCGTCTGCGATCCCTGTCCGGGGAAAAGAAGGGACATTGCACGCTTTGCTGCCAATGCTGCCATTGTAGGGAAACTCCTTGATGTTCAATCAGAAAAAAGATGGTATTTGCAACATGATCGGCATGTATGTACAGAAAAAAAGCCCTGCATGCAAGATGGGTGCAGGGCTGCACAGGGTCCCGGGAGGCTCATGAACAGGGCCATCCGGCAGGTCCTTAAGGCAGGTCCCTAAGGCAGGTCTTGGGGCAGGTCCTGGGGACAGCCCCGGAAGATGCCTCATTGCGGCATGTGCCCGGCTGTCGCAAAACACGGCATTATTGCAGGCAGCGGCACTTTCCGCTATCTTGTCAGCGCCCGGCCCGCCGCCTGAAAAGCCCGGAAAAACAGGCCCTGCTTCCGCATGCCGGACATACGGAAGCCATATCAGGCAGCATGCCGCAAGGCGTATCAGCATACATATCGAGGAAAGCAGCGTGTCCAAGCAAAAGCCGCAAGAATGCACAGCAGAATCCCTGGCCCGTGTTTTGCAGGAAGCAGAATGCCCCTGCCCTGAAGGCAGCCTGGACGGCCTTGCCGCCTATCTTGGCATGCTCATGCGCTGGAACCGCATCATGAACCTGGTGGGAGCCAGAAGCTGGCAGGCTGCGGCCAAGGATCTTGCGGCCGACTGCCTGCACCTGGCAAAGTTTCTTGAAACGCTCCCCCTGCCGGCAGAGCCGCTCTGCTGGGATCCCGGCGCAGGTGCCGGCCTGCCTGGCATTCCCCTGCGCCTTGTATGGCACAAGGGATCCTACCATATGGTGGAAATCAGGCAGAAGCGGGCGCTCTTCATCTCGCAGTGCCTGGGCACGCTCAGCCTGCCCAATACATATGTCCACAACATGGATATCAATGCCTTCATGGAAAGCACCATGAAGGACTGCAAAGCAGACCTTGTGGTCAGCCGCGCCTTCATGCCCTGGGAAAAAGTCCTGGCCCTTTTTGCAGACCATCTTGCCCCCGGAGGCCTGGTTGTCTTCATGGCCGGCCAGATTCCCGCAGAGCCTGATTTCCGCGCCCGGGCAGAGGGCTATGTGCTGGCCGGGACCTGCACCTACAAATCCGGTGCCGGCACGCGCTCCTTCTTCGCTGCCAGAAAGGCAGATGCCTGAAATACGCCTGGAAGCTGACTGCCTGAAAAAAGCCTGGAAGCTGACGCAGAAGACGATGCAAGAGACAACGCAAAAGTCAACGCAAAAGACGATGCAGGGGACGGCATAAGAGATGGCAAAATTTGCACAGCCTGAACCGGCCCGCACCCTGAGCCTGCGCGCGCTGCTGCCTGACATTCTCAGGGGCGTCTTCTGCCTCGCCCTGACAACGGGGCTTGCCTTTGCCCTGCGCATGCTGGAACTGAACAGCTGGGAAGACCCTGAATTCAGCCTGCACGGGGAAATGCTCCTGGCCACCCACGATGCCTACCACTGGGTGGCCGGTGCCGAGGGCTACAGCTTTGGCGCCGGGCATCCCATGTCCGAGATGCTGCGCATCCTCTCCGAAATCCTGCACATCACGGCGGCAGCCGTCGCCTTCTGGTTTCCGCCTGTGCTGGCAAGCCTTGTGGCCGGCATCGTCTGCGCCTTCGGCTGGGCGCTGGGCTCCCTTGAGGCAGGCATAGCCGCAGGCCTGCTTACCTCTGTCGCACCCGGCTTTCTGGCCCGCACACTGCTCGGCTTTTACGACACGGATCTGGTAACGCTCTTTTTCCCGCTCTTTATGACGCTTGCGCCCACGTGCTGGGCCATGCGCTATTTACTGGCGCCAGGCCACATGGTGCGCAGATTGTGCCTTCACCTGCCGGGCATAAAAAGGCTCAGCCTGGCAGGCACGCTGCATGAGCCAAGGCTTGGCAACCCTTTGCGCTGGCAGTGGGTGCTGGCCCTGGGCCTTTCAGGCCTGATTTCCTGGTGGACGCAGGAATGGCATTCTGTCTTTCCCTACCTTATACGCTGCAATACCGTCCTGCTCCTCGTGCTCTGCCTGACGCTCTCGCCGCCTGGCAGGAGGCGCCTCCTGCTTGCAGGGGCCCTCTCCTATGTCCTGCCGGCCCTTGCCGGCCCGCCAGGCCTGGCCATGAGCTTTGCCGTGTCGCTGGTTGTCGGGCGCAGGCCGTCTTTGCGGCGCCTTCTTACAGACTGGCGCGTCCTGCTCGTCCTGTGGCTTGTGGCAGGCTGGCTCATGTTCAGGGGTGCAGTGCTCGCAGCCGTCCTTGAGCATGCGGAAGCCTACTTGAAGCAGGCGCCCGAGGCCCCTGCCTTAGGCTCGGCACTGGCCTTCCCGTCCCTTGCCCAGTCCATCGTGGAAGTCCAGGACCTGCCATTCACCTCAGTCCTCTCCTATTTCCACCCCTGGCCCGAGGCAGGCATCATGGGGCTTCTGGGCTTCATTGTGCTTCTTTTGCGCTGCCCGGGAGCAGTCTTTCTGCTGCCACTGTGCCTGCTCAGCCTGCTCAGCACAAAGCTTGGCGGGCGCATGGTCATGTTCGGGGCTCCGGTCGTGGCCCTGGGGCTTGCCCTGCCTGTGTTCTGGCTGCTGAGGCGCATGCTGGCAGAGTGGCTGAGGCCTCTCTCAGGCGTCCTGACAAGCGTCCTTTTGTCCTGCCTGCTTGTCGCACCCTTTACTGACCTTATCCAGGCCATGTCCCAGGGGCCCATGATCAACCGCCGCCATGCCGA